>JAQTOM010000105.1 GCA_028713345.1 Gallionellaceae bacterium
CGGCAGATTCTTCATGGCCGCCCACGGCATGGCGCCAGAACGAAATATTTCATATCAAGAAAACAAGCAAGGGCGCCCGCCAATTTATAAAATATCCGGGTTAATAACCTTCAGGGTTAGAATCACGCCATGAATATCACCGAACGACTGCCTTTCTACATTCGGCTTGCCCGATTGGACCGGCCCATCGGCATCCTGCTGCTGCTGTGGCCGACGTTGTGGGGCGTGTGGATCGCGGGTAGCGGCCATCCGCACTGGCACATCATCGTCATCTTTGCGCTCGGCACGATACTGATGCGCTCGGCTGGCTGCGTCATTAACGACTATGCCGACCGCGATTTTGACAAACACGTGAAACGCACCCGGGATCGTCCCGTCACCAGCGGGCAGGTCACGCCACACGAAGCGCTATGGCTGGCGGCGGGGCTGGCGCTGGTTGCTCTCCTGCTGATCCTGCCGCTCAATACACTCACTCTGCTGTTGTCTGTTCCCGCTGTATTCCTCGCCGCCAGCTACCCGTTCACCAAGCGCTTCTTCGCCGTTCCCCAGGCCTATCTCGGCATCGCGTTCGGCTTCGGCATCCCGATGGCCTTCGCCGCGCAACTCGGTAAGGTTCCGGGGGTGGCGTGGTGGTTGCTGCTGGCTAACGTGTTCTGGGCGATCGCCTATGACACCGAGTATGCGATGGTGGATCGCGACGACGACATCCGCCTCGGCATCCATTCCTCCGCATTGTTTTTTGCCCGATACGATGTGCTCGCGGTAATGTTCTGTTACGCCGCCACCCTGTTGATCCTCGCATTGGCCGGCAACACGCTGCATCTGGGTATGGCCTATTACTTCGGCCTGCTGATCGCAGCCGGGATTGCGGCCTACCATTACACGCTGATTCGCGGACGCCAGCGCGAGGCCTGTTTCAAGGCTTTTCTGCATAACAACTGGCTGGGTGCGGCAGTATTCGCGGGAATCGCGCTGGACTATGCATCACGTAAATAATTTCCGGCAGGAACACTTTTTCATGGGATATTCCCAAGGCTAAGAACTTGTCCGTATAACTGTAGATGCCGGATTTATCCGCACGGAATGGCACAAAACGGGCGAATGAATTCGCCCTTGCCTTGATCCACACATAGAATTGCTTATTTACGGACAAGTTCTTGTTCGGTGTTTCCTTGGTAGAGAGCCTGGTTAACCTTGGTCAGATCATCTTCGGATAGCGTTCCGGCAGCGGCCTTCAGGCGCAGCTGGCTGACCAGATAGCTGTACTCGGCCTGATATAAATCGCGGCGCGTGGAATAAAGCTGCTGCTGGGCATTCAGCACATCCAGGTTGGTGCGCACACCGACTTCCTGCCCCAGCTTGCTGGCTTCCAGCACGCTCTCGCTGGACTTCAGCGCCTGTTGCAGCGCCTTGACCTGGGCGACGCCATCAACCACGCCCAGATAAGCCTGGCGCACTTGCAGCGCGATGTTGCGGCGCACATTTTCCAGTTCTTCCCGGGCGCGGTCGCGGTTGGCCTCGGCTTCGCGCAGCCTGGACTGGATCGCCCCGCCCTGATACAGCGGCAGGTTGAGTTGCACCCCGATGGCTGTCGTGCGGTTGTCGCTGCCCACCCCATAATTGCTGCCGTTGGCATAGCTTTGGGAATGATTGGCGACCAGGTCAAGCGTCGGATAGTGCCCGGCATGGTTGCGCACCACCTCCTTTTCAGCCAGTTCCGCAGCCGCTTGCGCCACCACCAGCTGCAGGTTGTGTTGCTGCGCCTCATCCACCCATTTTTCCATGTCGGATGTTTGCGGCATCTCCGGCTTGAACTGCTGGCCCAGCTGGCGCAGGCCGGACGGCATGGCGTTGGTCAGCTGTTGCAGCGTGCGCTTCTTGATCTCCAGGTTATTCCGCGCGGCAATTTCCTGGGCGTTGGTCAAATCATGGCGCGCCTGCGCCTCGTGGGTGTCGGTAATGGTGGAGGTGCCCACCTCGAAGTTGCGTTTGGCCTGCTCCAGTTGTTCGGAGATGGCAATCTTCTGTGCCTCGGCAAGCTGCACATTATCCTGCGCCATCAGGATATCAAAATATGCCTGCGCCACGCGCAGGATCAGGTCCTGCTCCGCGTTTCCGAATTGCGCATCGCTCTGCAAAACCTGCAACTCGGACTCGGAATATATCGTCCAGTTTTGCCGGTTATACAGCGGCTGCACCAGGTTTACGCCATAACCGCTGCTGTTGTAACGGTTGGTGCCGGAGGGAAAGAAAAAATTGTTTTTATACTGGATCGTGCTGTCATTGTACGTGCTGTTTGCGCTCAGGTTCACGCTGGGCAGCAACAGCGAGCGGCCCTGCGCCAGCTTCTCCTGCCCCGCCCGCCGCGCCGCGCGCGCCGCCGCAATAACCGCATCCTGCGACTGCGCGGCATGATAGGTTTCAAGCAGGTCGGAGGAAATCGCGGGATGAGTTGCGCCTATCGTGGTAAGAGCAGCCAGCAGTATTTTTATTTTCCTCATGATGGCGCACGGCTTGATTGCGTAAACTCAAATTTTCGGTTTGCCATTGTCAGTTGGCTGGTTTGCCGTAAAAGTGTTCTACGAAAGGTGTGCGGAAAGCTTGGTGACAGCCAAGGCATGAGGATTGCACCTTCTGGAAAGAGGAGATGACTTTCTGCCCATCCTTTGCCTGGGCAGCCTTCGCCATCTCATTAGCGGCCTCATGTGTTTGCCCGTCAAAAGCCTTGAATTTGCCCATGTTGGTGACCATGAAAGCCATGATGCGCATTTTTTCGGTCAGTGGCGGCTGCGGGTGCTCGGCAATCAAGGGTGCGGTTTTTTCCACCAGCGCCCAGTCCTCGCGGGAAATTCCGTCGGTGACCGTTTGCATGTGCGTACCCAAGTCTTTCATGATTTTCTGCAACGCAAGCGGTTCTGCCGCTTGGGTACTGGTTGTTGCACAGGCAAGAGCAGCTATAGCCACAATCCTTATTAGTAGATGTTTTTTCATTATTTCTATTCCTTTCTGGGTTGGTAAAAAATCAAACTGTGTCAGAACGTTTTCTGATGCCGTGTAGATAAATCGGAAAAGTCTTTTCCGCTTCCTGCAGCAGGGAACGTTTCCCGCCGAAAATTGATGTCTGCATGACCAGTCCCTGAATCATGCCTATGTAGAGTACGGCGGCACTTTTACTATCCAGGTCTGCGGATACTAGGGATTGGGATTTTGCTGCGTCAAGCAGACCGGCAATTTTGGCTTCGTAACCGGAAATAATTTCCTGAATGAGCTGGCGCAGCTTGCTGTTTTTTTTGTGCAGCAACTCGGAAAACAGCAGGCGCGGAATGGCTGGGTGCTTGCTGATAAAAGCGATATGCGCAAGAAACATGCGTTGAATTGCGTCGAGCGGGTCCGTGGCATCGGCAGCAGCCTTGTTCAGCACCTGCATGAGCCGCTCCCGTATCCACTGCATGACAGCCACCCAGATATCATCCTTGGTCGCAAAGTGGCGAAAAATTGCGCCCTGAGTGAGTTGCATGGCGTCCGCCATGTCCTGCGTGGTCACGCTGTCCACGCCCTTCTCGGCGGCCAGCTCAACCGCTACGCGAATAATTTCGCCTTGCCTTTCTTCCGTGGATAAACGCCTTTTTGCAACTTCCTGGTTCATTTCATTTCTCCTTCAGTACCATTAACGCGAAACTCGCGAAGCGAAACCTTGTCCCCCTCTCCCTCTGGGGGAGGGCTGGGGTGGGGGAAACGGTCATGGCATGACCGTTTGATCAGATCTGCCTGCCTTCGCCCGCTTCTTCATAGGTGCGTCCGTCACGGATGTGATAAATACGTTTGAAGGTCGGGATGATTTTTTCATCGTGCGTCACGACTATGATCGCAGTCTGATATTGCTCTGCCATCTGGTTCAGCATGCGCACCACGTTCAGCGCCCGCTCGCTATCGAGCGGAGCGGTGGGTTCATCGGCCAGGATCACCGGAGGGTGATTGGCCAAAGCGCGGGCAATGGCCACGCGTTGCTGTTCGCCCCCCGAGAGCTGCGATACTTGCGCCTTGGCACGATGCCCCACATCGAGCGCATTCAATAACTCCTGCGCGCGACTGCGTGACTTTGCATTTGAGACGCCGGCAAGCATGGGCAACAAGGCGACGTTGTCGGTCACATCCAGAAACGGGATCAGGTAGGGCGCCTGGAACACGAAGCCGATGCGGTCGCGCCTTAACGTGCGTAAATCGGCAATTTCCCATTCCGCGTCAAAAATCGTTTGTCCGCCCAACTGCATTTTTCCCGCCGTCGGTTCGATGACCGCGCCCAGGCATTTGAGCAAGGTGCTTTTGCCGGAGCCGCTGGGGCCGACCAGGCCCACCACCTCACCCGGCCAGATGGTCATGTCCACGCCCTTCAACGCGTCGACAGCGGCCTCGCCCGCGCCGTAGCGTTTGGTCAGCCCCTCGATATGGATGGCAGGGATATTAATGGCAGGTTCAGGCATTGCTCATCCTCCAATGGCCGTCGCCGGGTCAATGCGCAGTGCGGCGCGGATGGCAAACGTGCTGGCGATGGTGCACATCAGCATGACCAGCAGGAAACCCCTGACGGCGTCTCCCGGCAGCAGCAATACATACTTGGGGAAAATCGGCGCCCACAGGGTTG
>JAQTOM010000106.1 GCA_028713345.1 Gallionellaceae bacterium
AAGGGCTTGGCTTCCCTCTCCCTCCGGGGGAGGGATTGAGGGTGGGGGAGGTTTTCCATTTGCGACAATACTGTCATGTATTTTGTAAAGCTCAATAGTGTCCGCATCCCTTGGGTTTAGGGGGTTTGACTTCGTTCTTGCCGGGCTCGCGGCTCCCGCCCGCAGCTTCCAGCTTGCACAAATAGTCGTGCCACATGGCATCCTGATACTTGCCCAGCTCGTGCAGATAATCCCAGGAGTAAAGGCCGCTGTCGTGACCGTCGTCGAAGGCCAGTTTGATGGCATAGCTGCCCACAGGTATTGCGGAGAGTATGCTTACATCCCGTTTGCCGACCTGCAATGTTTCCTGCCCGGAACCATGGCCGCGCACCTCGGCGGAGGGCGAAAACACGCGCAGGAATTCATAGGGAAAGCGGTAACGCGCGCCATCGTCGAAGGCGATCTCCAGCTGTTTCGTTTGCTGGTGCAGGGTAATTTCTGTAGGGTTGATCATGATTATTGTTGTGTGCGTATTTTGTTGAGTAAAGCGGTAGTGGAACGCTGGTGCAGGAACGGGATGCTGTGCACCGCGCCGCCCCAGCCCTGTACCTCCTTGCTGCCCACGATATTGTCTGGAGTCCAGTCGCCGCCCTTCACCAGCACATCCGGGCGGCAGGCGAGAATCAGTTCCAGCGGCGTATCTTCATCGAATACCACCACCAGATCCACCGCTTGCAGCGCCGCCAGCACCGCCATGCGGTCTTCCTGTGCATTGAGCGGGCGGTCATCACCCTTGCCCAGGCGTCTCACCGAGGCGTCGCTGTTTACCCCCACCGCCAGCGCCGCACCCAATGCGCGCGCCTGCGCCAGATAAGTGACATGGCCGCGGTGCAGCACATCGAAGCAGCCATTGGTAAATACCAGCGGGCGCGGCAGCGCGGCGGCGCGCGCCAGGAAGTCGGTGCGGGTGCAGATTTTTTGTTCGAAGTCCGGCGGGGCGATCATATAGTCGTTATTCCAGTATCACCGATTGCAGTGAAATTGGAGAATTTAGTCGAGGTATTCGAACACCCTCACCACCCGTTTCACGCCGTTCGTGGTGCTGGCGATCTCGGTCGCGGCATCGGCTTCCTTGTGATAAACCAGGCCCATCAGGAATACCGTGCCGCTTTCGGTAACCACCTTGACGTGGTCGGGCTGAAACACCTTGCTGTTGAGAAAACGCAGCTTTACATCGCCGGTGACAAGGGTGTCGCTGCTGCGCGAGGAAATGCCCGTGGTGCCGGACACCGCCAGCTCGTTACTGATCGCTTTTACATTGGGTATGCTGGCGGCGATTTGCGCGACACCGGCCTTGATCTCTTCGCTGGGCACCTCGCCGGTAATGAGCACATGGCGGTTAAAACTGGTGACATTGACATGCATATCCTTTTTGTACTTGGCGTTTATCTGGCTGGCTGTCTTGTCTTCGATACTCTCGTCTTCGATGTAGGTGCCGGTGGTGCGGCGATCCGCTGCCATCAACGCACCGGTGCCCACGCCCGTGACAACCATCGCCGGGCATCCTTGCAACGCACCCAGCACAGCGGCAAGCAACAAATAATTGAGATAACGCATTATTCACCTCCTAACAGTAAATGATCGACGGCATCGCACAGGCAGTGCAAGGCAAGCAGGTGCACCTCCTGAATGCGCGCCGTGCTTTCCACGTTGACGCAGATATGGATGTCACCCGCCCCGAGTATTTCCCCCATCGTACCACCCTCGCGTCCGGTGAGCGCGATCACGCGCATGTCGCGCTCATGCGCGGCATGGATGGCTTCCACTACATTGATCGAATTGCCGCTGGTGGAAATGGCGAGCAGCATGTCACCCGCCATGCCGAGACCGCGCACCTGCCGGGAAAATACCTGGCTGAAATCGTAATCGTTGGCGATGGAAGTCAGCACCGAACTGTCGGTAGTCAGCGCGATGGCAGCCAGGGCGGGGCGCTCGACCTCGAAGCGGTTGATCAGTTCGGCGGCAAAATGCTGCGCATCGGCAGCGGAGCCGCCATTGCCGCAAGCCAGGATTTTGCTGTCGTTCATCAGGCACTCCATCATGGCCTGTGCGGCATCGGCAATCGGCTGCGCAAGGAGGTCTCTTGCCTGAAGCTTGGTTTGCGCGCTGTCGTCGAAGTGTTTGCGGATTCTTTTGGTCAAGTCCATGTTGCCGAAGGCCTGTTGCGATGAGTGCGGATATTACCCGAAATCAGCCACCAAAAGCATCCTTGATCCACTCGATGTCGTTGCCGTCCGCCGCTTGCAGCAATACGGCATCGAAGCGGCAGGGCGGGGTATGGGACAGCGCGGCGAGGTAATGCTGTGCGGTGCGCACCAGTCTGCCTTGTTTGGCCGCATTGATGCTGGCCGCGGCGCCGCCGAAATCATTGCGGCTGCGCAGGCGCACCTCGGCGAATACCAGCGCATCGCCGTCCTGCAGGATCAGGTCGATCTCGCCGAAGCGGCAGCGATAGTTTTGTTGCAACAGTTTGAGTCCCCGGCGCTGCAAAAATTGCGCCGCCAGCCGCTCTGCCTGTGCGCCGCATGAACTCATGGGCTGGAAGGGGCTGACGCTGGCATATAAGATTCCGGCAACTGGCCGCGCCCCTGCCTGATCTGCGCCGGGATGGCTTCGCGTTGAAACTGATGGTTGCCGTTCAGGCGGATGATGCCGGTCACGCCGTCCAGCGGCAAGGCGGTGCGGTAACTGTTGTCGAGCATGATTTGCAACAGGCGGAAAGCGTCGATGCCGAGCGCATAGAGCCGCTCCATGTCCGGCCCAAGTGCCTGGCTGGCGCGCGGGTAAATCATCACCGCCGGATGGTCGGGCTGCAACAGCCACGGCATGTCCACGAAATGGGTGTTGTTGAGATCGTAGTTGGTCAGCGTGTCGGCATTGCCGTTGAACAACTGCGAGGTGGCATAGACCGGCAGGGCAATGCTCAGATAAGGATGGATCAGGCGGGCGGTTTTCGCGTCGGCGGCGAGGAATACCATGCTGCCCGGTGCTTCGGGCAGGTTGGCCAGTTTTGCGGGGTCATCGTTGTACAGGATTTCAGCGGTGATGCGTCCGCCCAGAATTTTCCATTCCTCGGCAAAGGCTTGGGACAGGCGCCTGGACAGAGGCGTGCCGTTGCTGACGATGGCCGCCTTGCGCAAGTTAGCCGCAGCGGCAAGCTGTGCAGCCTGGTGCGCTTCCGCCTCCGCAGACAGGCCGAAGAAGTACAGCTTGTCCACGCTTTTGGTTGCGCCGATATTGAGCGCCAGGGTCGGTACGGCGATTCCGGGATCGGCGGCCAGTGCCGCCACGCCGTCGCGCGTCAGTGGCCCGACCACGGCGCGCGCGCCGTTTGCTATGGCTTGCGGGTAGAGTGCGACAACATCCCGGCCTTCGTCTTCAGACTCGTACACCCTGACCGGCAGGGATGCAGGCTGGGTCTGGCTGTTTGCCGCAGCCATAAATCCCTGCTGCACAGCTTCTGCGGCGTACTTGAACGTCGCAGACTTGAGCGGCAACAACAGCGCGATATGTGGCGCGTGCTTCACGGCAGCGGCGGAAGCCGCCGGCGGCACGCCGGAGACAGCCAGCACGCGGGGTGCGGCAGAAACCGCCGATGCAGGCAGCACATCGGGTGTGGCGTGGGCGGCCGGGCTCACGTATAGTGCCGCGACCAGAGCGAACCAGAAGAGAATACGGTGCATAGCGGACAAAAACAAAATTTGGAGTGCGCATTATATGTAGTCGCGACCCCGATTGGGAATTTGCGTGACATTAGTTTGCGCGCGCTGGATGTGCTGACGTCTGCCGGCGTGATCGCCGCCGAAGACACGCGCAACACCGCGCACCTGCTGACTCATTACGGCATCGCCGCAAACCGCCTGCTGGCGCTGCACCAGCACAACGAACGCGGTGCGGCGGAAAAGATCATCGCGCTGCTGGCGCAGGGTCAGCCGGTGGCGCTGGTGAGCGATGCCGGAACCCCGGCGGTGAGCGACCCCGGCGCGCTGCTGGTGGAAGCGGTGCGCGCGGCGGGCCATCGCGTGATTCCCATTCCCGGCGCCAATGCCGCACTGGCCGCGCTGTCCGCCGCCGGGCTGCCCGCGCCGCATTTCCTGTTCTACGGCTTCCTGCCCAACAAATCCGCCGCACGCTGCCGCGCCCTGCAAGACCTCGCCGCCTTGTCCTGCGTCCTGGTGTTTTACGAAGCGCCGCACCGCATCCTCGAATGCGTTGCCGACCTGCAAGCGGTCTTTGGCGGAGAACGCCAGATCGTCCTGGCGCGCGAGATCACCAAGCTGTTCGAGAGCATCCACCGCTGTACCCTCGCGGAGGCAATGGACTGGCTGAATGCCGACGCCAACCACCAGCGCGGCGAGTTCGTGCTGCTGGTATCCGGCGCGGCGGAGAAGGAAGGGCTGGATGCCGAGGTTGAGCGAGTCCTGGCCCTGCTGCTTAAAGACCTGCCGCTAAAACAGGCGGTGCAGCTCGCGGTGCAGATTACAGGCGCAGGGAAGAACGAGCTGTATCAGCGTGCACTGGAAATCAAGCCCGGATAATCCATTGCACTTGCCGC
>JAQTOM010000032.1 GCA_028713345.1 Gallionellaceae bacterium
CCAAACGCGCCGCCTGCAACGGGGCAAACCCGGCCTGCGCCAGGAGTGCCGCAGGATCGGCTATACCCTGCTGCTTCAGCCAGGCGGCGCTTGCCTCGGGCGAGGGCATCGGGGCAGCAAGCGTTATGCAGCGGCTCAGGATGGTGGGCGGCAACTGCTGCGGTTTGTGCGTGACCAGAACAAACAACATCCGCCCGGACGGCTCCTCCAGCGTCTTGAGCAACGCATTCGCCGCATTGGCATTCATGGTTTCTGCGGGGTGGATCAGCACCACCCTAAATCCGCCCTGATGCGCAGACAGGTTGGAAAAGTTCGCCAGCGCGCGTATCTGGTCGACGGAAATCTGCTTTGCCGGTTTCTTGCCGCCCTCGTTTTCCTCTTCCTGCGCGGACAATGCATCGGGTTGGATCAGGCGGAAATCCGGGTGCGTATCCTGCGAAAACCAGTGGCAGGAAGAGCAATCCTTACAGGCCAGGCCGTCGGCGAGAGGCATTTCACACAACAAAGACTGGGCAATATTCATGGCGAAATCGAACTTGCCTATTCCCTGCGCGCCCTTCAACAAAATGGCATGCGGCAGGCGCGTACGCAGCCCAACCCAGCGCTGCCAAAGCTCATCCTGCCATGGATATAATTTATTCATTTGAGCGACAGGATGATTTTTCCGAGATCGGCCTTAACCTCATCGGGCGTCTGCGCCGCATCGATCAGCGCAAAGCGTTGCGGGTGTTTTCTGCTGCGCTCCAGATAAGCCTGCCGCACCTTCTCGAAGAAGCCGCCTTTTTCCTGCTCGAAACGATCCAGCGTCGCATTGTTCGATAGCCGCTGCCGCGCCACTTCGATCGGGATGTCGAACAGCAGGGTCAGGTCAGGCTGCAAGTCTCCATGCACCCAGCGTTCCAGTTGTTCCAGCTTGCCCGGCGCCACGCCCCTGCCGCCGCCCTGATAGGCGAAGCTGGCATCGCTGAAGCGGTCGGAGATTACCCATGTTCCGCGCTGCAAGGCGGGTCTGATGACTTGCTCGATATGTTCGAGGCGTGCGGCGAACATCAGTAGCGCCTCGGTCTCGGCGTGCATGGGCTGATTGAGAAGTATCTCGCGCAGGCGCTCGCCCAACGGCGTGCCGCCGGGTTCGCGCGTCACCAGCACCTCCAGCCCGCGCTGGCGCAAAGTCTCGGCAAACCATTGCAGATGGGTGCTCTTGCCAGCCCCATCCACACCTTCAAAAGTGATGAATTTTGCCTTGCTCATTTCTGGTATTTATTGACTGCCCGATTGTGTTGCGTGAGTGTAGCGGAAAATTCTGAACTGCCGTCACCGCGCGCCACAAAATAAACAGCATCGGTCTTGGCCGGATGCAGTGCCGCCTGGAGCGAAGCCAGCCCCGGCAACGCAATCGGTGTAGGCGGCAAGCCTGCACGGGTATAGGTATTGTACGGGGTATCTGCCAGCAAATCGCGCTTGCGCAGGTTGCCGTCAAACTTCTCACCCATGCCGTAGATCACGGTGGGGTCGGTTTGCAGCAGCATGCCTTTGCGCAGGCGATTGGTGAACACGCCCGCTATCATGCCGCGGTCGCGCGCCTGCCCGGTTTCCTTTTCCACGATGGAGGCCAGAATCAACGCCTGGTAAGGCGAGTCCAGGGGGAGGCCGGATTCGCGCGTTTGCCAATTTTCCTGCAAGCGTTTCTGCATGGTCAGGTAGGCGCGCTTGAGCAAGGCCAGATCGCTGGCGCCGTTGGCGAAGTAATAAGTATCCGGGAAGAACAGCCCTTCCGCATGATTTTCCGGCACACCGGCACGCTGCAAAACTTCTGTTTCGGATAGTTGCGCGGTGTCGTGGCGGATGGCCGGGTTGGCATCCAATGCGGCGCGGAACTGGCCGAACGTCCAGCCTTCGATGACGCTGAGTTCGCTTAGCATCCCCTTTCCCTTGGTCAGCATGTCCAGCAACTCGAGCGGGGTGACCGCGGTTTCCAGTTGATAGTTGCCGGCCTTGATCTGCGACGACTTGCCGAGCAGGCGTCCCAGCATGGCAAACAGTTGGCCATTGGACAGTAATCCTTCCTGTTGCAGCTGGCGCGCAGCAGCCTTCAGGCTGCTGCCCTGCTTCAGGGAGAACTCGAAAGGCAGCGCAGGCAAGGTCAGCGGGCGGGTGGCGTAATAGCCGAATGCAACTGCCAGCAAGGCAGCCAGAAATATTGCGCTGAACAGCAAACGTTTAATCAGGCGCATGATTCAACCATTCCTGAATTTGCCTGGCAACCGGGTGCTGGCTCCATGTGTGTCCTTGTAATTCACGCACCGGCCACAACCCGATGACGCTATTCACCATGAATATTTCGTCGGCGGCAAGCAATTCATCCAGCCCGAACTGCCCGGTCCGGCACGGCATGCCCTGTGCAGACGCCCACTCGATCACGCGTTCACGCTGCACACCGGCCACACCGCAGCGCGATAAATCCGGCGTCAGCAATTCACCACCATGCAGCATGAACAGGTTGCTGCGCGTGCCTTCTATCACATTGCCGGCAGCGTCCAGCATCAGCCCTTCGGCGATGCCCGCATCGTTCCATTCCGACGCAGCCAGCACATTTTCCAGGCGATTGAGATGCTTGATGCCGGCCAATCGCGGCTGGTGCGCCAGACGCAGATCGCATACGCGCAACCTGATGCCTTGCGTGTGAAACTCATCTGGATAAGGTGTGAAAGGGGTGATGCTCAGAATGCGTGTAGGGACGGCACTTTCGGCTGGCGCATAGCCGCGCGCGCCCAAGCCGCGCGTGATGACGATCTTGGCCACACCCTCAGGCTGCTGCTTAACCAACTGCTGCAACTCATCGGACAGCAGCGCCGCTTCAGGACATGGCAGTTTGATTGCTGCGCAATCCTGCTGGAGTTTGCGGAAGTGGCGCGGCCAGCACAGGATTTTTCCAGCGGATACGCGCAGGGTGCGAAAAACACCGTCGCCATACAGCAATCCCCGGTCATGGATGCTGACGTAGTCGCCCGGCACCCCGTTAATCAGCATGGTGCTGCGGTTAGACCTTGCGCAACACCAGAGTGCCGTTGGTGCCGCCAAAGCCGAAGGAATTGGATACGGCTACATCGATCTTCATGTTGCGCGCAGTATTGGGCACATAGTCCATATCGCAACTCTCATCCTGCTCGAACAGGTTGATGGTGGGTGGCGCGATTTGGTGGTGTATGGCAAGCGCGGAAAATATCGCCTCGACCCCGCCCGCAGCACCCAGCAGATGCCCGGTCATGGACTTGGTGGAACTGACCGCGACCTTCTTTGCATGTTCGCCCAGACAGCGCTTCATCGCTATGGTCTCGGCCATGTCACCCAACGGGGTAGAGGTGCCATGCGCGTTGATATAATCCACCTGATCCACATTGAGACCGGCATTGCGCAAGGCATTGCTCATGCAGCGCGCCGCGCCATCCCCGTCCTCGCACGGTGTGGTGATGTGGTGTGCATCCCCGCTCATGCCGTAACCGGCGACCTCGGCATAAATTTTCGCACCGCGCGCCCTGGCATGTTCATATTCTTCCAGCACCAGCACACCCGCCCCTTCGGCCAGCACAAAACCGTCGCGTCCCTTGTCCCACGGGCGGCTGGCGGTAGCGGGATCGTCATTGCGGGTGGAAAGTGCGCGCGCGGAAGAAAAACCGCCGACCGCAAGCGGGCAAACTGTGGATTCCGAACCGCCCGCAACCATCACGTCGGCATCGCCATACTCGATCATGCGCGCGGATTCGCCTATGCAGTGGGTCGCCGTGGCACAGGCCGTGACCATCGCCAGGTTCGGCCCCTTGAACCCGTACATGATGGACAGGTTTCCGGAAATCATGTTGATGATGGTGCCGGGAACAAAGAACGGCGAAATCTTGCGCGGCCCCGACTCCAGATAAGTGCCCTGCGTATCTTCAATCATCGGCAAGCCGCCCATGCCGGAGCCGATGTTGACGCCGATGTGCTCGGCGTTCTGTTCGGTCACCGTTATTCCCGAATCCTTCACCGCCTCCATCGCAGCCACCAGCCCGTAATGGATAAAGGTATCCATGCGCCTGGCATCCTTGGCAGGAAGATATTGGGTCACGTCAAACCCCTTTACTTCACCGGCAATCTGCGAGGCAAACTGGCTGGCATCAAAACGTGTGATGCGGGCAATGCCCGACTTTCCATCGACGATACTTTGCCACGCCTGGGCAACCCCTATACCTACTGGAGAAACAATACCCAAGCCGGTAATAACGACTCTGCGTTTAGCCAAACTGAACTCCGCTAACGAAGGAAAAACGAAAGGATGGATTACTTCTGGTGAGTGTTAACGTAGTCGATAGCCTGTTGCACCGTGGTGATTTTTTCTGCATCTTCATCCGGGATTTCGCATTCAAATTCTTCTTCCAGCGCCATTACCAGTTCAACCGTATCCAGGGAATCGGCGCCCAGATCATTGACGAACGAGGACTCGTTCTTGACTTCGGACTCGTTTACGCCAAGTTGCTCCGCAACGATTTTCTTGACACGTTGTTCGATGTTGGACATGTAACTCTCTCCTACCTATGGGTTATAAATTCAAAAAACAGCGCGCATTCTATCAAACTTGTTCCAATTTCCCAACAACTCATAATCCCTGGCCACAGAGAACACAGAGAACACAGAGAGGAAATAATGGGCTAATCACTTTTTGCGACTCACCCAATTGGTGAAAAGCGCAAAGTGATGAAACCGCAATTTCTCTGTATGTTCTGTGATCTCTGTTCATCCGTATGTTCTACCCCGTCGCCTGAAGGCGAGGGATTTACGGATCCCCTGTGGGGGACTTTAAAAAATTTGCTCACTGCATTCCAATAATACGCTTTGCAGCCAGGCTGGCACCTGACAACCCTACTTGCGGATTGGTAACGATGTGTACAGGCAGGGTTCCGAGCAGCCTCGTATAACGCCCCTTATCCAGGAAGGCGTGCAGAAATGCTCCCTGATGCAAGATGCTGGAGATTTTTGCTGCAATTCCGCCTGCTATATAAATACCGCCGCGCGGCAGTGCGGCAAGCGCCAGATTACCCACGAATGCGCCATAAACATTGGCGAACAAATCAAGTGCCATGCAGGCAATGGGTTCATTATCCTGCTGCGCAAACCGGGCTATCGCAGCCGCAGCATCACCTGCTTCCATCGCAGCCGAGAGTTGTGCCGATGGCGCAGAGCGTCCGCTGTCACGCAAGAATTCCAGAATCGCCACCAGGCCGGGCCCGGAAACAATGCGTTCATAGGATACATGTCCGTGGCGTTGCTGCAAATACTGCAACAATTTATATTGTGCAGCATCGAGTGGGGCAAAATCCATATGCCCCCCCTCAGAGGAATGCACTGCATATCCCTCATCCTGCCAGGTGAGCCAGGCTACTCCGAGGCCGGTGCCCGCTCCGGTCACCACGCGCACGCCATGTTCTTGTACATCACCGGCTTGCAAAGTCAGCAGGTCGGTTGGCTGCAATGCTGCAATACCCAATCCAACGGCTTCAAAATCGTTGATGAGTGAAATATGGGAAATGGCAAAGCGCGCGGCAAGCGCATCTGCATCCACCTCCCACGGCAGATTGGTCAGCTTTACCCGCCTGCCGGAAACTGGGCCGGCCAGTGCTAGGCACGCAGCGGCAATTTCAGCCGTACCTGCCTCATGCAAGAATTCATCCAGAATTTCTGCCAGCCCGGCATATGCGGTACTGGGATAGGATTTTTGCAATAGCAGAACTCCGTCTGCCGCACTGACCTGTAGCAGCGTCTTGGTGCCGCCGATGTCACCCGCGAGGAAATAACCCACCTGTTTCAATACGCCTCCACATTGGCTCCATCCAGATTCAATGAATGGCGCCAGAACTGGTCATCGCGATCAAACAGCCGGTAGGTGCCGCGCGGCCCCCAGGTTCCCGCCTGATAGCCGTTGATGAAGTCGCGCTCCATCGACCACACCTTGAGGATGGGATCCACCACGCGCCACGCCGCTTCCACTTCGTCTATGCGCAGGAACAGCGATTGGTCGCCATGCATCACGTCCAGCAACAGGCCGGCATAAGCATCATAGTCCTCGTCGCTATCCTTGCGGTAAGTGGCGTCCAGGCTGATGGCGCGGGTGCGCAAATCCAGCCCCGGCACCTTGACCTGCATTTCCATTTTCATGCAATCGTCGGGCTGGATGCCCAGCATGATCCAGTTCGGCTGCGGCGGACCCTGGCGGGTGTGGCGCAGCAAGTCCTGCGGCGGGCTTTTGAGGCGGATGCAGATTGCCGAACTGCCTTCTGCCATGCGCTTGCCGGTGCGCAGGTAGAACGGCACTCCCGCCCAGCGCCAGTTGTCGATGAACAGCTTCAGTGCAGCGTAAGTTTCCGTAGTGCTGTCGGCTGCCACGCCCGCTTCCTCCAGATAGCCGGGTACCGTTTTGCCATCAATGCTGCCGCTGGTGTACTGTCCGCGAAATGCATGCGCGTGCACCGAGTTTTGTGTGATCGGGCGTATGGCCTTCAGCACTTTCACCTTTTCATCACGCAAGTGCTCGGCGGACATCGTCACCGGCGGCTCCATCGCCACCAGGGCAAGCAACTGCAGCAAGTGGCTCTGGATCATGTCGCGCAACGCGCCGGCACCTTCATAGTAGTCCGCACGCCCTTCGATGCCCAGCGTCTCGGATTGGGTGATCTGCACGTGGTCGATGTAATGGTGGTTCCACAGCGGCTCCATCAGCAGGTTGGCGAAGCGGAATACCATCACGTTCTGCACCGTTCCCTTGCCGAGGTAATGGTCGATGCGATAAATCTGCGGTTCGTTCAGATGCTTGTACAGGCTTCCTTGCAAAGTCTGCGCGCTCAGCAAATCGTAGCCGAACGGCTTCTCGATCACCACGCGGCGCCAGCCGTTTCTCTGCTTGAGCAAGCCCACATTGCCCAACTTGTCGATGATGTTGGGAAATTCGGAAGGGCGAACCGCCATGTAGAACACCATGTTCGGCGGAAAATCCGACCCCCCTTCCAGCGCCTGCTGCAAGCGCTGGTAGGCCACGTCATCGCCGGGCGGGATGGCATGGTAGCGCATGCGCGCGCAGAAGCGCTCCAGCGCCGGTTTATCCACTCCCTGCGGGTAGAGCGGTTGCAACATTCTGACCACCTCGGCGACCCATTCTTCCTGCTGCCGCAACTCGATGCTGCAACCGAGTATGACCAAGTGCTCCGGCAAGCGCTTGGCCATCTCCAGGCGAAACAGCGAGGGAATCAGCTTGCGCCGGCTCAGGTTTCCGGCAGCACCGAATATCGCCAGTGTACAGGGTTCCAGGGTTTTCATGATTATCCCTTTGTGTGTTTCACTGCGTGGCCGCCGAACGCGTTGCGCATCATGGACAGCAGACGGTAGCTGTAGCCCTTGTCATCCTGGCTGGCAAAGCGCATCTGCAATGCCAGCGTCAGCACCGGCGCCGAAACCCCCTGATCCACTGCCTCCACCACCGTCCAGCGCCCTTCGCCGGAATCCGCTACGTAAGGCGCCACGCTGTCCAGTTTCTGGTCGTACTGCAATGCTTCCGCAGTCAAATCCAGCAGCCAGCTGCGCACCACCGAACTATGCCGCCACAGCTCGGTGATCTGCGCCAGATCGAGATTGAATCCCTCCTTGCCGCGCAGCAATTCCAGCCCTTCGGCGAAGGCCTGCATCATGCCGTATTCGATGCCGTTATGGATCATCTTGGTGAAGTGTCCAGCGCCGACCGGACCCACATGCGCCCAGCCGCGATCCGCAGCGGGAGCCAGTGCCTGCAATACGGGGCGCAGCGTCTGCGCCACTTCCGGGGTGCCGCCCACCATCAGGCAATAGCCTTTCTCCAGCCCCCATATGCCGCCGGAAGTGCCGCAATCCATGAAACCGATGCCCTGCTCCGCCAGCCATGTGCCGCGCCGCTGACTATCGTGGTAATTCGAGTTGCCGCCATCCACGATGATGTCCCCCCTGGACAGCAACGGCACCAGTGCGCGAACTTGCTGCTCGGTCGGGTCTCCGTTCGGCAACATCAGCCAAACCACGCGCGGGCCGGATAATTTCGCCACCGCATCGGCCACCGATTTGGCGGCAATCACGCCCTCCTCTACCGCAAGTTGTGCAACCACCTCGGAGGCACGGTCAAAACCCACCACCTCGATGCCGCTGCGACGCAATCTGCGCACCATGTTGCCGCCCATCTTGCCCAACCCTATCATAGCCATTCGCATAGAAGCCCCCTGAAGAAAACGGTTAAACTACCCAACCCATTCTTGCACACCGTAGAACCGCAATATTATTATCGTACTGCTGGACGAAGTATATGCCTTTATTAAACAGCAACCCACACCAGCAATGCCGCTGGCACGCTTACCCCGCAACCGCCGAACTGGAGCAGGCGGCGCTGCAGGCGATATTGCATGCAGCGCGGCAGGCCATCAGCCTGCGCGGCACGTTCCATATCGTGCTGGCCGGTGGCACGACTCCGCGCCGGGTGTATGAATTACTGCGCAAGGCCGATGCAGACTGGGCTGCATGGCACATCTATTTCGGCGACGAGCGCTGCCTGCCGCCCGACCATGCCGAGCGCAACAGCCGTATGGCCGCGCTGGCCTGGCTGGATCATGCCGCCATTCCTTCCAGCCAGATTCATCCTATTCCCGCAGAGAGAGGCGCCGGGATCGCAGCCAATATTTATGCGCAGACGCTGGCAGGCATCGGGCTGTTTGATCTGGTGCTGCTGGGTCTGGGCGAAGACGGCCACACTGCCAGCCTGTTCCCCGGCCATGACCTGGGTAATACGCCCGGCGCACCAGCCGCCATCGCCGTGCCTGACGCACCCAAACCTCCACCGCAGCGTGTGTCGCTCAGCGCGCAACGCCTGAGTGCGGCACGGCAAGTCATGTTTCTGGTAACGGATGCGGCGAAACAACAGGCGATCAATGATTGGAGGAAGGGTGTGAATATTCCCGCAGCGGCTATCGCCCCGGTAAGCGGGGTGGATATTTATCTTGAGAATGGACTACTCGATCACCGGTAGGAGCATGCCCTGTTTAAACTGCCAGCCATTCGGCCAGGCGGTCAAAAAACGACAGCCAACTCGCCGGTTATGCAAGCTAAAAACTTTCGCAGACATACGCCGGCGTTGGCACTATTGATCCGGCACGGATTAAACCAAACCACCATTCGTGCTGAGCATGTCGAAGCACATGAATCCGTACACATTTCGACAGGCTCAATGCGAACGGATTCATGGATAAAGTGTGCCGAACCTATAAGAACTTGTCCGTAAATAAGCAATTCTTAGGTAGGGGTGTAGGGGCGAATTCATTCGCCCGTGTTGCGGCCATGTTGCGCCATTCCGTGCGGATCAATCCGCACCTACAGTTATTTACGGATAAGTTCTAAAACTAAAATTAGCTTGCTTTCCCGCCCTGCTTGCCTATAATGCGCACCTCGCTGCTATGTACGTGCAGCGTTGGTTCATCGTTTCCTGACCTTTGGCGTCCATGACGCGTCTTGTTTTACCGGTTAGCGACGATGTTTTGCGCCGGTAGAGACACTCTTCTCCCTACTGAATTTTATTGTGTGGCTGAATGCCACGCATGCGCTGTAATTTAAATCTTAAGGAACAATCTTGTCTATTGAAAACGCAACAACTGAAGCCCTTGCAACTGAAGCAACCCTGACCTTTGCAACCCTGGGCCTGAATCCGGCCATCCTCAAGGCCGTGGAAGAATCAGGCTATACCGTACCCACGCCGATTCAGGCGCAGGCGATTCCCGAAGTCATGGCCGGACACGATGTCATGGCCTCGGCCCAGACCGGCACCGGCAAGACCGCCGCCTTCACCCTGCCCGCGCTGCACCGCATCGCACAGCCTTCCGCCGTGCGCAGCAAAGGGCCGCGCGTGCTGGTGCTGACGCCGACGCGCGAACTGGCGCAACAGGTTTCCGATGCCGCCGCCAAGTACGGCAAGAATATGCGCCTGAAAGTGGTGAGTATCCTGGGCGGCATGCCCTACCCGCTGCAAAACAAGCTGCTATCCAGCCCCGTGGACATCCTGGTGGCCACGCCGGGCCGCCTGATCGACCACATCCAGCGCGGCCGCATCGATTTCTCGCGCCTGGAAATGCTGGTGCTGGACGAAGCCGACCGCATGCTGGACATGGGCTTCATCGACGACGTGGAGCGCATCGCCGCAGCCACTCCGGCCACGCGCCAGACACTGCTGTTCTCGGCCACGCTGGAAGGCGTGATCGGCAACCTGGCCAAGCGCCTGCTCAATAACCCCAAGCGCATCACCGTCGCGGCGGCACAGGCGCGCCACGAGAATATCGAACAGCGCCTGATGTATGTGGATGACATGGCGCACAAGAACCGTTTGCTGGATTACCTGCTGCGCGACACGGAATTGAACCAGGCTCTGGTGTTCACCGCCACCAAGCGCGATGCCGACACCCTGGCCGACAGCCTGCTGGCACAGGGCCACTCCGCAGCCGCACTGCACGGCGACATGAACCAGCGTGAACGCACCCGCACGCTGAACAACCTGCGCCGCGGCCAGGTACGCATCCTGGTGGCAACCGACGTGGCTGCACGCGGCATTGATGTCGCGGGCATTTCGCATGTAATCAACTTCGACCTGCCCAAGTTTGCCGAGGACTATGTGCACCGCATCGGGCGCACGGGACGTGCCGGCGCTACCGGCATCGCCGTGTCGTTTGCATCCAACCGCGATGCACTGCATCTGAAGAAGATAGAACGCTTCACCGGCCAGAGCATTGCTGCCCACACCGTTGCCGGACTGGAGCCCAAGTTCAAGCCGCGCTCACAACCTTCCAGCCCGCGCGGCAAGCCCGGCGGATTCGGGCGCCACACCGCACCCGACAGCCGCCATGGCCGCCCAAGCGGCGCACCGCGCCGCGAAGGGCACTCGCACAACCGCTTCGGCGACAACGCGCCGCGGCGTGACGGCAATACCGGAACTGCCGGTCAGGCTCGCCGCCCTGCATCCAGCTTTACGCTGGGGCGTGGCCACAATAGCGGCAACCGTTAAAAGTTTTCCGGCCGCAAACGAAAAAAGCACGCCCAGCGTGCTTTTTTCGTTGCCACCATACCGGCAAATGCCACTGGAACACAGGCGCACAGCCTGGTTCCTGCGCACCACTCACGCCATACAAACGGCACACCCATCAGGCGATACACAAAGCCAGCTTCATCATTCATCCATTACATTCTGCTCGGGGAACAACACCCCGGAAAAACCGAACTGGCGCAAGTCACGGATACGCATCGGATACAGGATGCCATCCAGATGGTCGCACTCGTGCTGCACTACGCGGGCATGAAAAGCGCCCACCGTACGGTCTATCAACGCGCCATACTCATCGCGTCCCTGATAACGCAGGCGCGTGTAACGCGGCACCAGGCCGCGCATGCCAGGCACACTAAGACACCCTTCCCAGCCGTCTTCCGTTGCCCCCGACATTGGCGTGATCACCGGGTTGATCAGCACCGTCTGCGGCACCTCATCGGCGTCTGGATAGCGCGGGTTGCGCTGCACGCCGAAAATCACCACACGCAGGTTCACACCGATTTGCGGCGCGGCCAGTCCAACGCCATCCAGTGCGTGCATGGTGTCGCGCATGTCAGCCAGCAAGGCATGCAATTCCGGCGTATCAAATACGCGTATTTCCTCCGCACGGCGCAACAGGCGCGCATCGCCCATTTTCAGCACATCCCTAACGGCCATAGCGAGTTGTGTCACTCCGGATAATGAAACTCGCCATGACCGCTCCCCCACCACAGCCCTCTCCCTCCGGGGGAGGGGGATAAAGCTTCGCTTCGCGAGTTTCGTTAATCGCCATCCAACCCTACCAGGCATTCGAGAATGTTACGCACACGCGCCATCGCGGGTTGCGCCACCGCGCTGATGCTCTCCATATGCACGCCATCGCGGCTGCTGCCGCGTCCGGCAGCGTGGTTGACCACTACCGCAATGGCGGCATAGCCCATGCCAAGTTCTCTTGCCAGCGCGGCTTCAGGCATGCCTGTCATACCGACCATGTCGGCGCCATCGCGCTCCAGGCGGTTAATTTCCGCCGCCGTTTCCAGGCGTGGCCCCTGTGTGGCGGCATACACCCCTCCATCCAGTAATGTTTCGTTGGCGTGCCGCGCCGCATCGAGTATTAGCTGACGCAGTTTCGGGTGATAGGGGTGGGTAAAGTCGATGTGTTGCACCAACCGGTCACGCCCGTCAAAAAAGGTAAATGCGCGCCCGTGGGTGTAGTCGATGATCTGGTCCGGCACCACGATATCGCCGGGCGACAGGTCGGCACGGATGCATCCCACCGAAGCAACGGATACCACGTACTTGGCTCCCTGTTCTTGCAGCGCCCACAGGTTGGCGCGGTAATTCACTTCATGCGGCGGAATGGTCTGGCCGTAACCGTGGCGCGCAAGAAACATTACTTCATGTTGCCGCAACCGGCCGAAGGTGATCGGGCCGGATGGCTCGCCATATGGCGAGCGCATCACCTGGCGGTGCGTAATTTCGAGATTGGCCAACTGTGTCAGCCCGGTGCCGCCAATAATTGCAAGCATGATAGTTATATCTCCCCGATTGCGTAAATTGCGGGCAGGTTGCGCCACGCCCCATGTATATCCATGCCATAGCCGAACACGAACCGGTTCGGCAGTTCCACCCCGACAAAATCGGCGTGGATCGGCTTGCCCGCACCGTTCAGTTTATCGGCAAACACCGCACTGTAAAAACCGGCGGCGCCCAAATCCATGACCCGTTGCCTGATTGCGGCCATTGTCCTTCCCTCGTCGAGGATGTCGTCCACCACCAGCACCACGCGGCCACGCACGTTTTCCCGAGGCTCCACTTTCCAGCACAAGTCTCCGCCCTGCCGGTTGCCGCCGTAACGCGATACATGCACATAATCGAAATCCAGCGGGAAGGTGAGCAAAGGAAGCAGTTGCCCGCTGAATATCACCGCGCCCCCCATTACCGACAACACCAGCGGATACGTATCGGCCAGTGCCGCATTGATCTCCTGTGCGACACGCGCGACAGCCGCCTGCACCTCCCCGGCGGGGCATATCAGCTCGGCCTGCTGCAAAACGTCTCGCGCCTGTTGAATGCTCAACGTCACTTGAGCGTGGCCATGTATTCGAGCAACATTTCACGCAGCTGCGGATACTTCAGCCCGTACGCAATATTTGCCTTGAGGTAGCCAAACTTGGAACCGCAATCGTAGCGTACGCCATCGAACCTGTAGGCCAGCATTTTTTCTTCATTCATCAGAGCCACCAGCCCGTCGGTCAACTGGATTTCCCCGCCAGCTCCGGGTTTTATCGCGGCCAGGTGGTGAAAAATGCGCGGCGTCAGAACATACCGGCCCACTATGGCAAGCGTGGAGGGAGCCAGGTCCGGCATGGGCTTTTCGACGAGGCCGCTCACCTGCTCCAGCCTTTCCTCCAGCGGCGTGCTGCTGACGATTCCATAGTGAAAGGTCTGCGCGCGCGGCACATCCTCCACGCCAAGAACGGAACAATGGTGCCGGTTATATACTTCTACCATCTGTCTGGTGGCGCCCGGTTCGGCATCAATCAGGTCATCCGCCAGGATGACCGCAAATGGGTTGTCGCCCACCACCGGCTGCGCGCACAACACCGCATGCCCCAGCCCTAGCGGCACATTCTGGCGGATATAAATGCAATTCACATGCCTGGGAATGATTTCCTGGACCATGCGCAACAATTCGTGCTTGCCCCGCGCAGCCAGTTCTGTCTCGATCTCATAGGCCTTGTCAAAATGGTCTTCGATTGAACGCTTGGTGCGCCCGGTAATGAATATCAGGTCGGTAATGCCGGCATCCACCGCCTCTTCCACGGCAAGCTGGATCAACGGCTTCTCCACTACAGGCATCATCTCCTTGGGATTGGCCTTGGTTGCCGGCAGGAAACGCGTACCCAACCCCGCTACCGGGAATACCGCCCTAGTCACCTTTTTCATTCCTCATGCTCTCCCAATAAATTAAGAAATTGCGTCTCGTCCAGCACCGGCACGCCCAGATCTTTTGCCTTTTCCAGCTTGCTTCCAGCTTCAGCACCCGCCACCACACCATCCGTTTTCTTCGACACGCTGCCGCTGACGCGCGCGCCAAGCGCCTCCAGCCTGGCCTTGGCCTCGTCGCGGCCCATGCCGGAAAGCGTGCCGGTCAGCACGAATATTTTACCTTTCAACGGCAACGCCCGCACGGCATCCTCTTCATGTTCGGGCCAATACACCCCGGCCTTGCGCAGATGCGCGATCACTTCGCGGTTATGCGGCTCGGCGAAAAATGCCACGATGCTTTGCGCGACCACCGGGCCGATGTCCGGCACCTGCTGCAAGCGCTCCCCGTCGGCCGCCATGCAATTATCCAGCGTTGCAAAGTGGCGCGCCATATCTTTTGCCGTCGCCTCGCCCACATTACGGATGCCAAGCGCATAGATGAAGCGCGCCAGCGTGGTCTTTCTGCTGCGCGCTATCGCCTCCAGCAAATTGCCGGCAGACTTCTCTCCCATGCGATCGAGATTGGCCAGCGTGGCCCAATCCAGCCGGTACAGGTCGGCAGGCGTCTGCACCAGTTTCTGTTCAACCAGTTGCTCCACCAGCTTGTCGCCCAGCCCCTCGATATCCATCGCGCGGCGGCTGGCGAAGTGCAGCAGCGCCTGCCTGCGCTGTGCCGGGCAAAACAATCCGCCGCTGCAACGCCAATCGGCCTCGCCTTCCTCGCGCACGATGGCGCTGCCGCACACCGGGCACTTCCCACCAAGACGCTTGCGGAGATCGAATGGCTCCCCGGCATCAGCCGGGCGCTGGCCGAGCACCACCCCCACCACTTCCGGGATCACGTCGCCCGCGCGGCGCACGATCACGGTGTCGCCGGTGCGCACGTCCTTGCGCCGCGTCTCGTCCTCGTTGTGCAGCGTGGCGTTGCTGACCGTGGTGCCGCCGACGAACACCGGCGTAAGTTTCGCCACCGGCGTAAGCTTGCCGGTGCGTCCGACCTGAATGTCTATGTCGCGCACCACGGTGATCTGTTCTTCCGCCGGGTATTTGTGCGCCACCGCCCAGCGCGGCTCGCGCGATACGAAGCCCATCCGCGCCTGCAAGGTGAGGCTGTTGACCTTGTACACCACGCCGTCAATGTCGAACGGCAGGCTGTCGCGCATGGCTGCGATGCGGCGGTGAAACTCCACCAGCCCTTCGGCTCCCCGCGCCACGGCGCGTTCGCCGCTCACCGGCATCCCCATCTTTGCCAGCGCATCCAGCACCGCGCTGTGCGCGGGAGGCGATGCCCAGCCCTGCGCCTCGCCCAGCCCGTAAGCGAAGAACGACAATGGCCGCCGCGCGGCCAGCACCGGGTCGAGCTGGCGGATGCTGCCCGCCGCGCCGTTGCGAGGGTTTACCAAGGCAGGCAAGCCTTGTGCACGTTGCTTTTCGTTGTAACGCTCGAAGTCGTCACGGCGCATATACACTTCGCCGCGCACCTCCAGCACAGGTGTGTCACAGCCCGCGAGGCGCAGCGGAATGCAGTGGATGGTGCGTACGTTCTGCGTCACGTCCTCGCCGGTCTCGCCGTCGCCGCGCGTGGCCGCCTGCACCAGCACGCCGCGCTCGTAGCGCAGGTTGACGGCGAGGCCGTCAAACTTCAGTTCGCAGGCGTATTCGACTGGCGCTTCATCCGCCCCCAGCTCCAGTTCCTTGCGCACCCGTGCATCGAACGCCAGCGCGCCCTGGTCGCTAATGTCGGTCTCGGTGCGGATCGAAAGCATGGGCACGGCATGGCGCACCGGCTGAAATGCAGCCAGCACCTTGCCGCCGACACGCCGGGTCGGAGAATCGGGTGCGGCAAGCTCGGGATGCTGCGCTTCGAGAGTTTGCAATTCTCGAAACAGCCGATCGTATTCCGTATCCGGAATGAGCGGGGCATCCAGCTCGTAGTATTGGTAGTTGTGCTTCTCGATTTCCGCACGCAGGAACGCGATACGTTGCGCGGCGGATTCAATCATCTGTGAACCTACGCGAACAGCCTGCGCGCCTGTGCGCTGCCGGGTGCAATGTTGCCGGACAGCATGCGGCTTTCGATGGCGGCAACCTGCTCGCGTATCTGGGCGATGCCGGATTCGCCCAGTGCGACACGGTGGTCGTCCACCAGGGCGGCGCGCAAGCCCATCGCCAGTTGCCGCGCCAGCACGGCCATGCCGTCGAAGCGCTGCGCGGGTTGCTCGACGCGCGGCACATCCAGCAACAGGGTCAGGCCGCCGGACCACATCTGCCCGAGAGTATGGTGCTGGAACGGGACATTGTCGTAATTCCCCAGGCTGAACAGGGTATGTCCATTCGCATCGAGCAGGTGGAATGCGCCATCCGCCTGCAATTCCATCCCGTGCAATTCAGCCATGCCCGCAATCTCATTGCCCGAGAATTTGCGTTCTCCGCTGGGCAGGATATTGAGGCCTATCATCTGGTCAACTTCGGCGCAGAAGCCATCCAGCTCCAATGCCCGTGCTCTCGCAATCGCCACATCGGGCAACTCGGCCTCGGCATGCATTTGCGCCGCAATGTCGCGCGCCAGATCGCGGAAATCCATCAGTCTGGTCTCGCTCACCGCACCGGAACGGTCGGCAAGCTGTAACGCCAGCTTGAACGCCGAATAGGACAGCGTGCTTTCCGCAACCACCTTCTCCCACGCGCCGCTGGCTGCATTCAGCCCGCAGGCACGCACGTTCTTGCCGAAATCGAAGCGTTGCTGCCACAGCGGCGCCAGTGCCTGCGCATCCCCCGGACCATTTAACGACAGTATGGCAATGTAGTCGGTTGCCGCATCCAGCAAAGCACACACACCCTCCGCCACTTGCATGCGTAACGGTTCACCAGACAATGAAACTGCGGGCAGGGCCTGCCCCGTATCCCTGTCCAGCGCATCCACCGCATCCACCGTTGGCTCGGCCAGCAACTCATCTACCGGTCTTTCGGCAACCGGTCTCTGGTACAACACATCTTCTCGGTGCGGCTGAAATGCCGCGCCAAAGCGCCGCCGGTACTGGCGCTGCTGCCACCAGCTATAGCCGTACACCGCTATCACGACAGCGATGCCGATAATCAGGAGGCTGGTCTGTAATTCACTCATCTCGAAAATAACAATGCGCTGGATTTATTATCTGTTTGTCTGGAATATTTATCCCGGATTGCCCATTAGAACAAAGAACCTCTGGCAGGAGCGGCTGTTAGCCGCGACATATTATTCGCGGCTAACAGCCGCTCCTGCAACAACGTTCAGGCGTCCAAATTATATCCGGGTTCATGCTTTTCCCCGGGCGCACTTTACCCGCCCAAGGCTTGACTAGGCAAGCGGCAATTCTGCGGTACCCGCACCGATGGCGGCAACCTCATGCACGGCCTTCACGAATTCCGGCCGCTCGTGCAGTTGCGCCAGCGTATCGGGGTGGGAACGGCCACGCATCTGCGCCAGCCGCGCCTTGCTCGTCGCCGGCATCTCCCACTTCAAACCGGCCAGCAGTTCGTCCGCCGAGGCCGGCTTGTTGCACACCAGCACCGTGTCGCAACCGGCATGCAGCGCCGCTTCGGCGCGCTGCACGATGCCGCCCGCCACGCTGGCCCCCTCCATACTGAGGTCGTCGCTAAAGATGCAGCCCTCGAAACCCAGCTCGCCGCGCAGGATTTTTTTCAGCCATATTTCCGAAAACCCCGCCGGCAGCCTGTCCACCCTGGGATAAATCACATGCGCGGGCATCACCGCGGTCAGGCCGTAATTCACCATCTGGCGGAACGGGATCAGGTCGCACAGCTCGATGTCGGTGTAGCTGCGCTCATCCACCGGAATCTCCAGGTGCGAATCGGCGCGCACGAAACCGTGTCCGGGGAAATGCTTGCCCACCGTGTGCATGCCGCCCTGGCGCAGCCCCTGCAGCAAACTGTGCGCCAGCTCGGCGATGGCTTGCGGCTCGGAGTGGAAAGCGCGGTCGCCGATCACGGAACTGGAGCCGAAATCCACGTCGAGCACCGGGGTGAAGCTGAAATCCACCCCGCAGGCGCGCAACTCGGCGGCCAGCACATAGCCCGCCTGCTGCGCCAGATGCCGGGCGCGCTTGGGATGCTCGTCCCATATCCTGCCCAGCTCGCGCATTGCCGGAATTTTCGTGAAGCCGTCGCGGAAACGCTGCACCCTGCCCCCCTCGTGATCCACCGCAATCAGCAAGGGTGGGCTGCGCAGTGCACGGATACCGGCGGTCAGCTCGGCGAGCTGGCGCGGCGATGCATAATTGCGCGTAAATAAAATCACCCCGCCCACCAGCGGATGGCGCAGGCGCGCCTCGTCCTCCGGCGTCAGTTGCGTCCCCAGCACATCCAGCATCACCGGCCCCAAGCCCATACCCGCTCCCATTTGGTTGATCCAGAATTACGCAGATTATACGGGGATTGGCGGTGAATCGCAGGCCATCATAGGCCGGAATATATAGGCAATCCGGCATATTGACTGCTGCCCGGAATGCTGGAACACTGCACATCACGGTGAGAGATAGCTCGAAGAGTGCAAATGGAAATAAAACTTCACTCTCATCCAGCGTGAGATTGCGCTGGCAGCATGACAAAAAAATTTGAGCCTGAACTGCCCCAATGGCATCAAAGGTCGTGTCATGGTGGGGAAGAGAAGAGCCAAATGAATGTGTTAATGCAAAACCTGATCCTAAAGCTCTTCCTCTAAAGCTCTTCTGAGAGACTGCATCAAAACATCAATATCAATCGACGTGGAGCGAAAACCGGGATCATGAAAAAGCCGTTGCCAAACCAAAAAGCGCCTCCCGCCGAACGCCCGGAAACTCCGGGCTGCTCGACCTGCGGAACCATGCTGAAAGACCGGCAATACTACCGGGGTGAGGATCACCTCACTTGCGAGCATTGCCTGCTGGATTCCCGGAAGCGGCTCGCCGGCCTCGTCGACGTGCATCCCTATGAGGAATTCGCCGAGTCGCTCGCCGCCGTGCTCGATCTGCGCGAGCGCGAAACCGGCCTGCACTCGAAGCGGGTGGCGTCGCATACGCTGATCCTCGCACGCCACCACTATGCCGATGCCGCGACGCTGCGGGAAATCTACTGGGGCAGCCTGCTCCACGACATCGGCAAGATCGGCGTGCCCGATGCGATACTCCTGAAGCCGGGGAACCTGTCGGAAGACGAGTGGAAGATCATGCGCCTGCATCCGGAACACGGCAGCCGCATTCTGGAAAAACTTCCGTTCTTTTCGCTCGCGGCAGAGATCGTCCTGTGCCACGAGGAAAGGTACGATGGCTCCGGCTACCCACGAGCCCTGAGCGGCGACCGCATTCCGCTGGCCGCGCGCCTGTTCGCGATCATCGACACCCTCGACGCCATGACGTTCGACCGCCCTTACCGCGCGGCGCTGTCTTTCGACGCGGCCAGTGCCGAGATCGTCAGGATGTCCGGCAGCCAGTTCGATCCGCTTGCCGTCGAAACATTCCTGCACGAGGAGCGGCTGCTCAGGGAAATGACGGTGCTGGATTATCTCGAAGAGGGGCGGACCGACTGATCCCGGCGCGCTTCCCGGCTCGCCCTACGTGCTCTCCAGCACCACGAACGCCACCACCATGTCGCGCTCGTCGCTGATCGAAACATGGTGGCCGTTGATGCCGAGTTGCGCGAGATGGGTGCGGAGGATTTCGTCGAACTGCAGCACCGGCTTGCCGAGGCCGTCGTGCGTGATGCCGATGCGCCGGAAGCCGACGGGATGGCGCATGCCGCTGCCGACCGCCTTGGCGAAGGCTTCCTTGGCGGCGAAGCGTTTCGCCAGCAGCCGCGCGGGATGGGAGGAAGCCCGGCATTCCGCCAGCTCGTGTGCGCTCAGGATGCGCGCCGCGAAGCGCTCGCCATGGCGCACCCACAGCGCCTCGATGCGGGAAATCTCGACGATGTCGGTGCCGATGCCGAAGATCATCTGCCGAGCAGCGCCTTCATTTTCCGCACCGCCTCATGCAGCCCGATAAACACTGCCTCGGCGATGATGGCATGGCCGATGTTCAGCTCGCTGATGTCGGGGATGGCGACGATGGGCCGCACGTTGTGGTAATTCAGCCCGTGCCCGGCATTCACCTGCAAGCCCAGCGCATGCCCGTGCGCCACTGCGCGCCGGATACGCATCAGCTCATGTTCGCGTTCCGGCACGCTGTCGGCATCGGCATACTTGCCGGTATGGATTTCGATTACCGGCGCGCCCAGCGCCTTCGCCGCATCCAGTTGCTTCTCGTCCGCGTCGATGAACAACGACACGCGGATGCCTGCCTCGGTGCAGCGCTCGGTAGCGCGCTTCACGCTGTCGAAGTGGCGCACCGCATCCAGCCCGCCTTCGGTGGTCAGCTCCTCGCGCCGCTCCGGCACCAGGCAGAGGTC
>JAQTOM010000033.1:0-6714 GCA_028713345.1 Gallionellaceae bacterium
GGGGAAGGAGTGAACCCCAGCCGCTTTGGGTGGCTCACGGTTTTATCGGCGCCTTTGAGGCGCTCACCCAATAAGCCTCCGGCTTTGCCGGAGGTAATTTAACTCAGTGAGGTAAACCCCGGCTCTAATGCCGGGGGGATCATTGCTGCCGGGCTGAAAGAAACGCTGGCAAAGCCAGCACCGGTGCGGCACTTCGAATTTGAATCTGCCGCCTCTTTGAGTCTCATCCTCCGGGTATCCTGCAACCAACGCGCCCCGCTCAAAAGTGCCTTCACCTCTTACCCATGAACCGGGCATTTCATTTGCTCCCTACGGCAACGTAGATGGAAATGATTATTCAGCAATGCCTCACAAGTGGAGAGAAGCGCCGGACTCAATAGCCTGCGCGGGAATGTGGCGACACAGTCCATTGCATTTGCCTATCTGCTGAGGCAGTGGATATTCCCGCTGTGGCCGAATATCGATCCTGACTTGAAAGTGGTGCATGGCTTTACGGGGCAGATGCCGCAACTGTTTTTTCTTGCCGTTGTTTTGGTCTTGATGCCGGTCACATTCCGCCGTCGCCCCTGGATTGGTTTTGCACTGGCGTGGGCCTTCATTCAACTGGTGCCCCTGTATGTGTTTTTGCCCAGGCTGGATGTGGCAAATGACCGGCAAATGTATCTGGTGAGCTGGCCGCTCGCGCTTGCGTTTACGGCAGAGATGGCAATCTGGATGAATCAGAAAACATTTGCCTTGGCCGGTGCGGCGCTGGCTCTTGTGTCAGGCAGTCTCACCGTGATGCGCAACCATGTTTACCAGAATGAAATTTCACTCTGGGAAAATACGGTAATCCAGTCGCCGGACAAAGCCAGGGTGCATAACAACCTGGGCTATGCCTACAAGCTGGATGGGCGCAAGGATGAGGCGCGCAAGGAGTTTGAAATTGCACTCAAGATGGATCCCGATTACTACAAGGCGCGCAATAATTTGTTGGGGCTCGACGGACCTTGACTAAAGTTTTGACAGGCTCAATTATGAGGGCCATTATTATTAAACTTCCATGAAATTTTCATGGCGGCATGGTTCAAGGCGGTGATAAGCGCCGTGACCAATCCTGAGTCAGGGAAAGAACAGAATGGCTGAAACCCAAAGCAATGGCACCGTCCCCAAGGCAGCTTCAAGCGCCAGCGAATCATTCTACTCATGGGTGCCCAGCCCGGCAGAACGCCGCGACATGGTTGAATTAGCCGCCTACCATATCGCCGAACGCTCCGGATTCAAAACCAACCCGCAGGAGTGCTGGGCAGAGGCCGAAGCGCAAGTCAATTTGCTGCTGGCATTGCGGGAAAACCAGAAAAAACTTCAATCCATCGTCGATACCGCCATGGACGCGGTGGTGACAATGAATGCCAGGGGCATCATCACCGGCTGGAATACCCAGGCAGAAAAAATTTTCGGCTGGCCGCGTGAAGAGGCCATCGGGTGCGTGCTGCACGAAACCATCATCTCGCCCCAATATCGTGAAGCGTACATTCGCAGAATAAAAAATTTTCTGGATACCGGCGAGGTGTGTCTCCTGAATTCGCGGCTCGAGACTCTTGCACTGCATCGCGACGGCCATGAATTTCTCATCGAATTGTCAATAACTCCCGTCAAGGCGGGTGGTACGTATGAGTTCAATTCCTTTATCCGCGATATCACGGAGAGAAGTGCGCAGGAGAGAGTAGCGCGGCTCGCTACCACCGTGTTCAACACCATGGACGAGGCCGTGATGGTGACCGACGCGGACAACAAGATTATCACGGTCAATCCCGCCTTCGCCGTCATAACCGGCTACTCCGTTGAAGAGGTAATCGGCAAGAGTCCGAGCCTGCTTGCTTCCGGCAGACACCAGCCCGAATTTTTCAGGCAACTGTGGGAACTGCTATCTACCACCGGCGGCTGGCAAGGCGAAATCTGGAACAGGCGCAAGAGCGGCGAGATTTATGTCGAATGGCTTTCCATCAAACAGGTGCTCGACGAAGAAGGCAATCTTACCCATTATGTGGCGTTGTTCTCCGACATCAGCGAGCGCAAGGTCGCGGAGGAGCGCATGCATCATCTGGCGCACTATGACGTGCTCACCGATCTGCCCAACAGGGCGCTGTTCAGGGATCGCCTGCAGCAGGCATTTGCCACAGCCAAACGTGGCAAGGCGCGTCTGGCGCTGATGTTCGTCGACCTCGACGAGTTCAAGCCGATCAACGATACGCATGGCCACAATATTGGCGACATGTTGCTGAAGGAAGTGGCGACACGCATACAGGATTGCGTGCGTGAGTCGGATACCGTGGCACGCATCGGCGGCGATGAATTTATCGTGCTGCTGCCGACCATCGACGCGAAAGATGACGCGATGAAGGTGGCGGAAAAGATACGCTATGCCCTCGACCAGCACTTTGAACTGGCCAGCGAGAGCCTGCACATATCCTCAAGCATCGGCGTTGCGATCTATCCGGAACACGGCAGCGATGAGAAGATGCTGCTCAAGAATTCCGACACCGCCATGTACCACGCCAAAAAAAGCGGGCGCAACAACGTGCAGCTCTACCGGCCCGAGATGCAGGAATGCGGCGCGTGACTGGCATGCCGTTTCACGGCAGCGTCCTGGCCAGACGGAAACCGATGAGGAAACTTCCCTTGGATGCCGCTTCCCAGTCGCGAATGGCGGATCGCACTTCCTGCGGAATGCTGTACCAGCCGCCACCGCGCAGCACGCGCTTCGCACAGTCGCCCTCCCAGCAGTTTCCCGTCCATTCCCACACGTTGCCGCTCATGTCATACAGGCCGTAGCCGTTCGCCTGCTTCCGGCCTGCGGGATGGGATTTGCCGCCGCTGTTGCCGTTGTGCCACGCCACCGCATCGGCGTCGTTGCCGCCGCAGTATTGGGTTTGGCTGCCGCCATGGCAGGCATAGTCCCACTCGGCCTCGGCAGGCAGCCGGAAATTTTTGCCGGTCTTTTGATTCAGGCGCTTCAGATAATCCTGAACGTCGTTCCAGCTGACTCTCTCCACCGGCAGGTTTGCTCCCTTGAGCTTCGAGGGATTATTCCCCATCACCGCTTCCCATTCCGCCTGCGTCACTTCGTACTTGCCCAGTGCGTAATTCTTGCCGGGTATCGAGACCATTACGGGCTCGTGGAAATCGTCACCGGCACGGGCGGCCATGCCCAACGTCAGAAGGCACACGGAAAGAAAGAGTGTCGCAGCAACCCGGTGAATAATTTTCATGACTTTTGCTCCTTATTTTCTGGTTCTTCAGCGCTCTGCACCATCACGCCAACACATATACTCAAGAAAATACTGAACAAGTATGGTTTTGTCGTTCCCGCAAAATCGGGAATGACGGCTTATTCAGCGTTTCCTTAAGCCATTGCAAATCATGGCTGCTTGCCGTCTGGCACAGTTATACCGGGCACGGGCAGGCGCAGCCAGCTTGCGTACAGCGCCGGGATGAACAGGATGGTGAGCAGCGTGGCCACCAGCAACCCGCCCATGATGGCATAGGCCATCGGCCCCCACAGGATGCTGCGCGTCAGCGGAATCATCGCCAGGATCGCGGCGGCGGAAGTGAGCATGATGGGGCGGAAGCGGCGCACGGTGGATTCGCGGATCGCATCCCAGTCGGATAGCCCGGCCTCGCGGTCCTGGCGTATCTGGTCGATCAAAATTACCGTGTTGCGCATGATCATGCCGCCGAGCGCGATGGTGCCGAGCATGGCGACGAAGCCGAAGGGCTTGTGGAACACCAGCAGCGCGATGGCGACGCCGATGATGCCCAGCGGCGCGGTGAGCGCCACCATGAAGGTGCGCGACAGCGACCTGAGCTGGATCATCAGGATGCCCAGCACGACCGCCAGCATCGCCGGCATGCCCGCCCTGATCGAATCCTGCGCGCCGGAATTTTCGTCCAGCTCGCCGCCGGGGTCGATGCGATAACCATCCGGCAACCCGGCGCGCAGCGCATCAAATTTCCTGTTTAACGCCATGCCGACATCGGTGGCCTGCACGCCTTCGACGACATCGGCGCGCACGCTGAGCGAGATGTCGCGGTTCTTGCGCCATATGATCGGCTCTTCCAGTGCATAGGAAACATGCGCCACCTGCCTGAGCGGAACGCTGCCGCCCTGCGCGGAGGGAATTTCCACCGCCTCGGCCTGCTCCAGTTGCGCGCGTTCGCTGGCCGGTGCGCGCAGCACGATGTCGATGAGCTGGTCGCCTTCGCGGAACTGACCAACGGGCATGCCGTCCATCACGCCGCGCAGCGTGCGCGCAATGTCTGCCGAGGTGACACCCGCCACGCGCGCGCGGTCCTGGTCAATCTCCACGCGCAGCACCGGCGTCTGCACGCCCCAGTCGGGATGCACGTCGCGCAGCCGTTCGTCGTCGCGCATTGCAGTGGCGATCTGCTCGCCCAATTTTTTGATGGTGGGCAGGTCATTGCCCAGCACGCGGAACTCTACCGGATAAGTCACCGGCGGCCCCAGCGGGACCCTGGACACGCGGCCTCTCACGCCGGGAAAGTCGTTGGCAAAAACCAGCCGCATTTTTTTCAGCACGCGCTCGCGCGCTTCCGTGTCATGCGTGAGCACCACGATCTGCGCGAAGTTGGGGCGGAACAATTGCTGGTCCAGCGACAGGAAGAAGCGCGGCGAACCGTAGCCGGTATAAGTCACGTAGCTCGCGATGTCGCTCTCTTTGGCCAGCAGCGCCTCGACGCGCGCCGCCTCGCGTTCGGTGGCGCGGATGTCGGCACCTTCCGGCAGCCAGATATCGACCATCAGCTCGGTGCGGTTGGAAGAGGGGAAGAATTGTTTCTCGGTGAGGCCCATGCCCACGCCGCCCAGCACGAAGGCCAGCAGCGTGCCGAGCAGCACCGTCTTGCGGTGACGCAGACACCATTCGATCACGCCGCGCAGCCTGCGGTAGAACGGCGTGTGGAACAATTCATGGCCGTGCCCTTCATGGCTTTTCAGCAGATGGTAGCCCGCCAGCGGCGTGATAAAAACCGCCGCCACCCAGGATACGATCAGCGCCAGCCCCACCACGGCAAACATGGCGAAAGTATATTCACCGGTCGCCGATTTTGCCGTGCCGATGGGCAGGAATCCGGCCACGGTGATGAGTGTGCCGGTGAGCATGGGGAACACCGTCGCCGAGTAGGCGAAGGAGGCGGCGCGCACGCGGTCATAACCTTCCTCCAGCTTGCGCACCATCATCTCGACCACGATCATGGCATCGTCCACCAGCAGCCCCAGCGCGATGATCAGCGCGCCGGTGGAGATGCGGTGCAGGTCGATGCCGAACAGATGCATCAGGAAAAATGTGGCCGCGACCACCAGCGGGATGGTCACCGCCACCACCATGCCGGCACGCGCGCCGAGGCTGATGAAACTCACCAGCAGCACGATGGCGACCGCTTCCAGGAAGGAGCGCATGAATTCGCCCACGGCCTCCTTCACCACGCTGGGCTGGTCGGATACGCGCGCAAAGGAAACGCCAAGCGGCAGGCGGCCCTTGAGCGCATTCATCTCGCGCTTGAGATCTTCGCCCAGGCGCAGCACATCGCCGCGCGTCTTCATGGAAACCGCCACCCCGATCGCCGGCTTGCCCGCGTAGCGCATGGTGATCTCGGGCGGGTCGAGATAGCCGCGCGTCACCTCCGCAATGTCGCCCAGCCGCAGCGTGCGACTGTTGATGTGCAGTGGCAGCGCTTGCAGTTCGGTGATGGAGGTGAAGTTGCCCTGCACGCGCAGCGGCACGGAGAAATCCTTGGTGTGCAGTCTGCCCGCATCCTGCACGATGTTCTGCGCCTGGATCGCCTGCGCAATGGCCGGCGGGGCGATGCCCAGCATCGCCAGCTTCGAGTTGGAAAGCGTGATGGTGATCTGCTGCGGCTGCACGCCGACCAGTTCGACCTTTGCCACGTCGGGCAGGCTCACCAATTGCTGCTGCGCCAGCTCGGCGTACTGGCGCAACTCTTCCAGGCTGAAGCCGTCGCCGGTGAAGGCATAGATGGAGCCGAACACATCGCCGAACTCGTCATTGAAGCTCGGCCCGATCACTTCCGGCGGCAGCGTGTGCCGGATGTCGCCGATTTTCTTGCGCACCTGGTACCAGAGCTGCGGCACCTCTTTCTGCGGCGAGGTATCCAGCAACTGCAATATGACGATGGATTCGCCGCCGCGCGAATAGCTGAATGCCTGCCGGTAGTAGGGCACTTCCTGCAATTTTTTCACGATGCGCTGCGTGACCTGCTCATCCACCTGGCTGGTGGTGGCGCCCGGCCACAGGGTGCGGATGACCATGCCGCGAAAAGTGAAGTCGGGGTCCTCGCGCTGCCCCAACTGGAAATAGGAAAGCAGACCGGCGACCGCCACCACCGCGATGAAGAACCAGGTCAGCTCGCGCTGGCGCAGCGCGAGTGCGGTTAGATTGAAGCGGTCATTCATTATGAATTAAACCAGATTGCCATTCGTGCTGAGCCTGTCGAAGCACATGAGCACGTACACATTTCGACAAGCTCAATGCGAACGGATTTGTTGATAAACTGCTCCGCATTAATAAGTTCATGGCAACAGCTTGACCTTCTCGCCATCGCGCAGCAGGTTCGCGCCCGCGACCACCACCACATCGCCGCTGCCCAGTCCCGAGGCGACACGCACCATGCTGCCCTCGATGCGGTCAATATTGA
>JAQTOM010000033.1:6814-20261 GCA_028713345.1 Gallionellaceae bacterium
TGCGGAAGCGCGCCAGTTCTGCCTCGGCGAGGAGCAGCGCGCTTTTGTTCTCGGCCACGCTGGCCGCCCCGGCCTGCTCCGCCAACTGGTAATCGGCAGGCTCCAGCCGCGCGAGAACCTGGCCGCGATGCACCGTATCGCCCAGATTGAATTTGCATTCGATGACCTTGCCTGCCACGCGAAACGCCAGCGGTGCTTCGTGGTGTGCGCGTACCTCGCCCGCCAGGCTCAATCCGGCTGCGCCGGGCGTCAGGCTGATCTGCATGGTCTTCACCGGACGCAACGGCTCGGGCGGCGGGGCAGGCGCTTTTTCACAGGCGGCGAGCAGCAACAGGGGTAATAGCAGAGACAACTTACGCATCAGGAAACTCCTTGTTTAAGTGTGCCTTGCTACAAGGCGCGCAGGGCGGCACCCAGCTCAGACGCATAGTCGGGTCGCAGCATGGCGGAAACTTCATCATTGGCACAATCAGGCCGGCAATCGCCGGCCAGTTGCCATGGCCCCAGAATTAAAGGCATATGAGCGCATCAGCAGCCGGACGATATTAACACGGCATCCATAAACGCATGAATTCCGCTTGAGCACAGGGCGGCGATAGGGTAGCGTATGCCTGCGGTAACGACACGGGAGACAACCATGAAAATAAATTATCCGATCATGCTGGGACTGGCTTTGTTGGTGGCCGCCGGGCAGGCTGCTGCCGCTTTCGATCCGATTACCAGCCTCGCGGGCAAGGCGATCTCGACTGCGATGGATGTGCGCACCAAGGACGAGGTCAAGGGCGACGTTGATATCGACATGGCCGTAACGAAGAAGCTGCTCGAGCAGAAAGGTGACGACTTCAAAAACATTTCCATACTGGTCTTTGCGCAGCATGCGGTGCTGGTGGGTTACGCTAAAAATGCGGAGGTGAAACACAAGGCGGAGGAACTGGCAAAGTCTGGCCGCAAAATCCGTTCGCTGAAGAACGATATCCTCATCGGCGCCCCCTCCGGCGGGATGGGCGGCAATCTGGTGCTCGACAAGAAGATAGACTACTCGCTCACCGCAACCAAGGGAGTGAGTTCGGTCAATATGCGCTGGAAGGTCTATGGCGGCGAGGTTTTCCTGATGGGCGTCGCCCAGAGCCAGAAGGAGGCCGACCTTGCCATCGCCGATATACGCGGTCTTGATGGCGTAAAGAACGTGCGCTCAAGCCTGCGCATCGTCAAGGCCAAGAAGTAGGCAGACACAGCCTGCTTTTTCTCGCCGCTACCCGGGCAAACATGGCTATCGGGTTTTGCATGAATCATGGCCTCGTTTGGCACTACTCCTGCTCTTTGTGTGGGCATTGGGCGCTCATGGTTGACGAGGTCATGAATCATGCGGTCATCAATAACCCCCTGCCGATCAAAGATTGGCTATGCGGGCAGGGTTAACAGCGGCCAAACCACTTTCGTCTGCAATGCGGTTCGTACCACAATTGCCCCTGTTGACGGCCAACTGTGTTCTCGGCTAGAGTTCGCCGCATTGCGTATTTGCTATACCTGCACACCGTAATCCCGTACAGAGGCGGGGTATGGCAACAGGGAAAGATGGGAGGACTTGGGCAATGCGGGTTATTTGTTGCCCTTTTCGTTCCTGTGTTGCTCATTGTTAAACAAAGGGGATCTCATGTTTCTCCACCCATGTTCGGCTTGCAACTCCCGAAGCTCCCTGTCAGGAAGTTTCTTTCCGCTGCAATCCTTCATCCATCAGCTGGTTAGCGCTCCTGCCCGTGCCTGGCGATGCTTGACCACAATGCAGTCAACAGTTGTTCCAACACTTGGAATTTTCCAAGGAGAGAAAGATGAACCGGCAAATTTCGGTCAAATCTTTCTTGCCACAAGTGTGGCAATACTGCTCACATTTGCCTGCCCTGCGCTGGCCGGTGATTGGATTAAGGATAAAAACAATTGCAAGGTGTGGAACGGGAATCCGGTTCCAAACGAATCCATTACTTGGACAGGTAGCTGCAAGAATGGCTATGCGGATGGGGAAGGCACATTGCAGTGGTTTAAGGATGGCAATCCGGCAGACAAGTTTGTGGGCACCCTTACGTCCGGAGTAATGAACGGCAAAGGTGCAGTCGCTTGGCCCTCCAACGGCAACCGCTATGAGGGTGATTGGGTGGATGGCAAGCGCACCGGCAAAGGCGCCTTTGTTTGGCCAGATGGCAACCGCTATGAAGGCGACTGGGTGGACGGCAAGCGCATCGGCAAGGGCATTTATGTTTGGGCAAACGGCAACCGTTACGAAGGCGACTTTGTGGATGATGGCAAGCGCACCGGTAAAGGTGCTTTTGTTTGGCCCAATGGCAACCGCTATGAGGGCGACTGGGTGGATGGCAAGCGCATCGGCAAAGGCATTTACGTATGGGCAAACGGCAACCGTTATGAAGGTGACTTTGTGGATGATGGCAAGCGCACCGGTAAAGGCACGCTCATTTGGGCCGATGGCAGCCGTTATGAAGGTGATTTCCTGGAAGATAATCGTACTGGCAAAGGAACTATCGTCTGGGCTAATGGCAACCGCTATGAGGGTGACTGGGTGGATGGAAAACGCATTGGCAAGGGTATCTACCTCTGGACTAGCGGCAATCGCTATGAAGGCGACTTTACAGATGATGGCAAGCGTACTGGCAAGGGTAGTTTTACTTGGGCCGATGGCAGCCGTTATGAAGGTGACTGGGTGGATGGAAAGCGCTCTGGTAATGGTGTCTTCACCAAGGCCAACGGTGAGCGTTTAGCCGGGCGCTTTCTTGATGATTCATTCATCGGCAGCAAGGCTGCTGCCAGATAGGGCGCATTCCCCAAGCATGTTGCTTTCTGCCGGGTCAGAACGCAGGGGAGATTTCTCTGTGGCCACCCCAATAAAGTCTGTTCTATACTTTCTTTCGGCTGCTGATGCGCTGGATCAGCGTATCTGAAACGCGTTGCGTCAAATCAGCCGCAAGGCAATCCAGTTCGATGTTATCCGGCATGGAGCGCAGCCAGGTGAGCTGGCGTTTCGCTAACTGTCGTGTGGCGGCGATGCCTTTGTCCAGCAGTTCATCTTTGTTGATCTCGCCTTCGATATATTGCCATGCCTGGCGGTAGCCGACGCAGCGCATCGAAGTCGTGTCGCGGTGCAGCGGATATTTTCTGCGCAGCATGTGCAGTTCATCCAGCAGTCCTTGTTCGAGCATGGTTATGAAGCGCGTGGCGATACGGGCGTGCAGGGCGCTGCGCTCGGAAGGAATAAGCGCGATGGGGAGGATGCGGAAAGGAAGCACTCCCTCACCCCAACCCCTCTCCCCGGGGGGAAGGAGCTTACTTATCAGCACAGACATCGGTGTGCCGGTGATGCGGTAGATTTCCAGCGCGCGCTGGATGCGTTGCGTGTCGGTCGGCTTCAGGCGCGCGGCGGTTTCCGCATCGACCTCGGCGAGTTGCCGGTGCAAATGCTGGATGCCGTGCTGCGCGATTTCGGCGTCGAGCGCGGCGCGTATTTCTGCATCGGCCTGCGGCAGGTCGCTGAGTCCTTCGCGCAGCGCCTTGAAATACAGCATGGTGCCGCCGACCAGTAGCGGAATTTTTCCTCTGGAGGTGATGTCGTGCATCAGGCGCAACGCATCGTGGCGGAAGGCGGCGGCGGAATAGGCCTCGGTAGGGTCGAGGATGTCGATCAGGTGGTGCGGTGCACGGGCCAGCGTGGCAGCATCCGGTTTGGCGGTGCCGATGTTCATGTCGCGATACACCAGCGCCGAATCCACGCTGATGAGTTCCACCGGCAGGTGTTGCGCGAGTTCCACCGCGACGCCAGTCTTGCCGCTGGCGGTGGGACCCATCAGGAAGATGGCGGGGGGATATGGATTCATGCCAGATTATCTATTGGTTATCTAAACGTTATTGTAGGAGCGGCTGTTAGCCGCGAATAATAAAATGTCGCGGCTAACAGCCGCTCCTACAAGGGTTCTTCGCCCAAATGAGCTATTTAACGTGAAACTCGCGTAGCGAGACCTTGTCCCCTTCGCCCACTTGCGGGAGAGGGCTGGGGAGAGGGAGACGGGCATGGAGAGTTTCATTTTGCGAGCTTTTGCCTTTCGGCAAAATGCCTGCATACCCCGCTTCGGGGGTGTCATCCTTGCCATGCCCGTCAGGTTCACACCAGTTCCTTATCGCGCGTCTCGCGCAGCATCAATGCAGCCAGCAAACTGATGGCTGCTGCGGCAGAAATATAGCCACCCACCCAGCTCAATCCGCCACGTAGAGCCAGTTGCTGCGCGAGGTAAGGCGCGAGCGAAGCGCCAAGTATGCCGCCCAGATTGTAAGCCGTGCCTGCGCCGGTATAGCGTACGGCAGTGGGAAACAGTTCCGGCAGCAGTGCGCCCATCGGCGCGAAGGTGGCGCCCATCAGGAATAACTCGATGGAGAGGAATGCCGTGATGAGCACGGGTGAGCCGCTGCCCAGCATCGGCGCGAGCAGGAAGCCGGAGAGCAATGCCGCGCTGCCCGCAACCAGCAACACCGGGCGGCGCCCATAGCGGTCGCCTGCCATGGCGGAGAGTGGCGTGGCAGCCGCCATGAAGATGACGGCGATGCATAGCATGCCGAGGAATTGCGGGCGCGGGATGCCGAGTGTGGTGACGCCGTAGCTCAACGAAAATACCGTGGAAATATAGAACAGTGCGTAACACACCACCATGAGCAGTGTGCCCAGCACGAGCGGCGCAGCATGATGAGAGAGTAGTTCTGCCAGAGGCAATTTGGTTGGCTGTTGTGTTGCAAGAGCCTTGGCGAATACCGGCGTTTCCGCAAGCTTGAGCCGCACATACAGGCCGACGATGACCAATACCGCGCTGGCGAGGAACGGAATGCGCCAGCCCCATGCGCGGAATTGCGCATCGTCGAGTAACTGCGACAGCAACAGGAAACTGCCGGTAGCAAACAGGAAGCCTACGGGCGGTCCCAGTTGCGGGAACATGCCGAACCAGCCGCGTTTACCGGCAGGCGCATATTCCGCCGCCAGCAATGCCGCACCGCCCCATTCGCCGCCCAGCCCGATGCCTTGGCCAAAACGCAGCAAGCAGAGTAGCGCGGGTGCGGCCCAGCCGATCAGGTCGTAACTCGGCAGCACGCCGATCAGCATGGTGGAAACACCCATCACCAGCAGCGAGGCAACCAGGGTTGTCTTGCGCCCGATGCGGTCGCCAAAATGCCCGAACAGCAACGCTCCGAATGGGCGCGCGAGGAACGCGATGCCGAACGTGAGGAACGCATTCAGCGCCTGCGCCGCCGGGTCGCTGTCGGGAAAGAACACAGGCCCGATCACCATCGCCACCGAGAGGCTGTAGATGTAGAAATCGTAGAACTCGATGGCGGTGCCGATGAAGCTGGCGAAGGCGATGCGGGTGGTGGGAGTAGTCGTGTTGTTCAATATCTTCCAATGCGGGTGGCTATTTGACTATGCTGTTTCACGATTGAGCAATTAGATTGGCGGCTTGTCTGGTGAAAATGTAGATTGGTTTACCGGTACTATTGAAATTTTGGCGAAGTAAGCCGTAGTCCACTAACGTTTGGAAGTCATCTTCTACAAATCTTGGCTCACTAATTTCGATTGATCCATCTCCATCAAGAAATTGATAGATAGCTCCTCCATGTATCTTAATCATGAGGGCTTTCGATGCTCCAGAACTATTGAACTGTTTCAATATGGAAAATGCTTGCTGAGAGAGCATAGCTTGGGGGTTGATGGCTTCCGCTAGTTGATAAAAACCATCCGTGTGACTGGCGAAAGCGGTCAATGCCATATCAATTCGTTTCATGCTCTCAAGAAGTATATCTCTGTCCTGATTAAGGATGCTCTTAATTCCAATTGTTGCTTTTGTATTCAGCATTAGGAGTTCTTTGATTTCTTCATGGTTTGTTGAAACTAACCATTCAATAAAAGCATTAAAGTCAGCTTGTTCTGATGCATTTTTTTCGGATTTGAATTGCCCAATCAGGGCAACTATTGTTGCAAACGATTCAACAATTGGCATGAATGGCCTCCGTCCTCAAATGTCGTAAAGGGTGAAACGTTAGTTTGACTTGTGAGAGCTTGAACCCTACTTTCCGCGCATGAACATCGCATCGAGTTCCACCATACTGATCTGAAACCACGTCGGACGTCCGTGGTTGCACTGGCCGGAGCGTTCGGTCTGTTCCATCTCGCGCAGGATGGTGTTCATCTCGGGTAATGTCAGGTTCTGGTTGGCGCGCACGGCAGCGTGGCATGCCAGTGTGGCGAGCAGTTCGTTGCGGCGTTCGGTTAGTGCGCGGCTTGCGCCGAATTCGCGCAGTTCATGCAGCACGTCGCGCGCGGCGGTCTCGGCGTGTGATTGTTTCAGCATGGCGGGCATGGCGCGCACCGCCAGCGTGGTGGGCGAGAGCGGGGCGAGGTCGAAGCCGAGTTGCGCCAATGCCTCCTGTTCTTCTTCTGCGGTGGCGACATCCAGCGCACTGGCGGCAAAGCTCACCGGAATGATCAGTTGTTGTATGGGCAGTTGTTGCGCATCGAGTGCGGTCTTGAGTTTCTCGTACACGATGCGTTCGTGCGCGGCATGCATGTCCACCACAACGAGGCCCTGTTCGTTCTGCGCGAGGATGTAGATGCCGGAGAGTTGCGCGAGGGCGTGACCAAGAGGCTGTGCCTCTTGGGGTGAAATGTGAAAAGTGAAAGGTGAAATGCCGTTCTTTGTTTCCTGGTTCTCGCTTTCTTCTTTTCTTCCAAACATCGCGTCATAGAAGGCGAGCGGTTCGGCGGTGGTACGCAACGGCATGGTATGTTGAAGCGGGGATGGAGCAGGGGTAGTGTAGGAGCCAGCTTGCTGGCGATAGGTGGTCGCGGCTGAAGCCGCTCCTACGGTGTGGCTTGATGGCGTTGCCTCTGTCATCGGCGTACCCAGCGCCTGCTGCAAGGCATGAAAAACAAACTGGTGAATCTTCTGGCTCTCGCGGAAACGCACCTCGATCTTGGCAGGATGCACGTTCACGTCCACCTGTTCCGGCGGTATGTCGAGGAACAGCACGAAGGCCGGGTGGCGCTGGTGGTGCAGGATGTCTTGATACGCCTGGCGCAGGGCGTGCGCCAGCACCTTGTCGCGCACGAAGCGGCCATTCACGAAAAAATATTGCGCATCGCGCGTGGCGCGCGAGTAGGCGGGCTGTGAGGCCATGCCGTAGAGGTGCAGGCCTGCTGCCTGATGATCAACGGTGACAGCACCTTGCGCGAATTCATCGCCGAGCAGTGCAGTGATGCGTTGTGCTAAAGCACAGACGGGCAGTTGCCACACTACGCGGTTGTTGTGTTGCAGGCTGAAGGCGACATCCGGGCGCGACAGCGCGATGCGCTTGAAGGCTTCTTCGCAATATGCAAACTCGGTGCCCTCGGACTTGAGAAATTTGCGCCGCGCCGGGGTGTTGAAATACAGCTCGCGCATTTCCACGCTGGTGCCGTGCGCGTGGGCGGCTGGGGAGGCAGCGCTCTGCGTGCCATCCACCGCCTGAATCTGCCAGGCATGGGCAGCGCTTGCGTTGCGGCTGGTGAGCGTGACTTGCGCCACCGAGGCCATGCTCGCCAGCGCCTCGCCGCGAAAGCCCATGCTGGCGACGCGCTGCAAATCATCGAGCGAGGCGATCTTGCTGGTGGCGTGGCGCATCAGCGCGAACGGCAGTTCATCCGGCGCGATGCCGCCGCCGTTGTCGCGCACCCGCAATAATTTCACGCCGCCGCCTTCCAGTTGTACGGCGATCTCGGTCGCGCCCGCATCCAGGCTGTTCTCCATCAGTTCCTTGAGCGCGGAAGCGGGGCGCTCGATGACCTCGCCGGCGGCGATCTGGTTGATGAGCAGGTCGGGTAATAGCTGGATGGCGGACATGCGTGTGTGGAGAAATGGATTGCGCGCCATTATAACGGAGGCGGGGTGCGACAATATGCCGCATTCCAAATCAGGCGCAAATGCTTTAAATTAAACCCTTGCCAAGCAGGTGGGGCGTTTTCTCCCAAGCAATCCTTCCCTGAGCGCTGGTTATCCGCTCCGCTGGCTTGGCGTTTTTCTGCGAGTGTCAGCATAAATAGCTTTTCGCAAAAAATTCTGCAATCTGTACCCGTACCGTCCGCTGCATAATCTTCCTGCACTAAAAACAAAAACCGCCGGGTTCTCCGGCGGTTTCCTGTTTCCATTGCAACTTTAGAACTTCAAGTTCATGCCGGTATAAACCGAACGTCCCATGCCCGGAACAGGAACGCCCCAGGGTACTCCATTGAGGCTCATGGTCGTACCCTGGCCGGTATAAGCCCCGCCCAGCGGCAGCGAGTAAAACTTGTCGAACAGGTTCTCGACGCCAAGATCGAGCCGCACCTGTTTCCATCCGTAGCTTGCACGCAGGTTGACCAGGCCGTAGCCGGGTGTTTTCACTTCCTGGCGCACATTGGAGATGCTGTTCTTCGCCTTCACCAGTTGCAGCTCGACGCTGTTGTCCCAGCTCCCGACCTTCTGCGCCACCGCCAGTTTCGCGTTCAACGGCATGATGTTGTAGAGATTGTCATTGGTGGTCAGGTTCTTGCCGTTGACATAGTTCAGCACGCCGGAAGCGGTGAATTCACCCCAGCCATCGGTCTTCGCCAGGGGGAAATGACCGGAAACATCGAGGCCATAGAGCCGGGCGGATTGGTTGGCGTACTGGAGATGGACGAATTTGTTGATTGCCGTGTTATTCGCCGCACCGCCGCAGAGCGCATTCATCATTGTGCCGCTGCCTGCGCAACGGATGGCGTCGATGTAGTCCGTGACGCGGGTATAGTAAGGCGTGGCCTTGAATTCCCGGGCGCGTGCGGCATCATGCCAGTTGAGGGTGGCGCTCAGGGTGTGCGCCACTTCGGGCTTCAGGTTGATGTTGCCAAGATAGCCGTTGCCGTCGCCGACGAAGTTGTTCATGATCAGCGCCATGCCGTTCTGCGACCAGGAGTAGCGTTCATAAAGATTCGGCGAACGGGTCTTTTGCGCGTAACCGATTTCGAAGGCGCGCGTGTCATCCGGTGTGTACCGCGCCAGTGCCGTCAGATCCAGGTTGTTGTCGGTGCGCTGGCGGCTGCGGGCATTGAAGGCAGCCGCTGAAACACTATACCCGGCCATCATGGTGTTATAGCCCTGCACCAGACCGGCATCCATCTTTACCTGTTCGGTGCGTGCGCCGAGCAGCGTGACCCACTGCGGATTCCAGCGTGCGTCCCATTCGGCGAAGAGGCCGAAACGGTCGCGCTTGCCATTGTTGATGTTCCAGAACGTATTCGGCGCCATCCCTCCAGAAACAGCAGGCACGCCAGGAGCAGAAAACATGCCGGCAAGGGATGATGGGGAGGGCGGCCACCAGTCGTTCAGCCGGTAATTCTGCACCTCGCTGCCCACCCTGAGAATATCGCGTTCCGAAAGCAGGATATCAGCCTTGACCAGTGCGCCCGTGGTCTTTCCATCCGTATACATCGGCATTCCAGGCGCCACGATGGTGGAAGGTGGATTGGGGCCATACACAAACTGCTTGTCGGCGCCAAAGTCCATGTAATGCTTGACGGTTTCATGATAGGCGCGCGCATCCAAAGCGCCCCAGCCGAACTGGCCGGCATAATGCAGGTTTGCCCGATGCTCGGTATTGCCGAGCATGTCCATGCGCTGGTTGGGGTAGAGTTCGTAGGGGATGTTCTGGAAGCCGAGCTTCAGATCGACCAGATGATTCGTATTGCGGAGTGCCAAGCCCAGTGTGTGGTTTTCGGTTTTGTAGGCGGTGGAGCCAACTACATCTCCAGGAAGCCAATTCCATGGCTTGTTGGCTGCCGCCGCCCCTGCAGCCTTGAAGTTATTGGCCGCCTTGTAATTACCCGATTTTGATGTTGAGCCGTCATACATCAGGCTCAGATTTTCGTTGGCGATCGTCGCCGACAAATTGCCGCCATTCGCATTGCCGTTGCTGCGATAAAAGGCTCCCGCCTGTCCCTTGAGGAGGTTTCCTTTCCCGGTGGCGGCAAACTCGGGCGGCGCAGAATCGACCATGATGGTGCCGGCGATGCTGTCACCGCCAGCGCTTACCGGCGCAATGCCGGCAAACACTTTGACGCTGCCGACACTGGACGGATCAATGTAGGAAAGCGGTGAGTTCATGTGGTTCGGGCAGGCTGCGATCAGGTCCATGCCATCGACCTTGGTGCGGATGCGGTCATCTGCCAGGCCGTGAATCACCGGCAGGCTGGATACCCCGCCCGCGCCGTACAAACTGACGCCAGGCTGTCCATCCAGTAGCTTTGCAGTATCGCTGGTGGATGCGCGCAGACGGACAACGCTGGTTTCACCAAGAGCCGAATCGCTCAGGGCGGGCAGGGGTTGAATTTTATTTTCAATCACCTCGATTTCCGGCAAGGTTGCCGTCTCGGCAGCGAATGCGTTGGGCGCGATGCCCAGCGCGATACAAATCGTCAAACGTTTGAGCTTCATTGTCATTCCTCTCGATAAAAAACGCGCAATTTTCAGCGAAATGTGTTGGCAATGGAATGCGACATATTGTCACACCCCAAACCTTGCTTGCCATCGCTATAATCACGCGGCTTAAAATAAAACGAAGATGCAATGTGTGGATTCATCCAAAGCAGTGGTATAAACTCAAGCAGCAGTTTGCTCGTATTTACAGGCGTTGCCATTACAGCGTTTGGCAGATACCGTGCTTGACTGCATGAACCGTGCTCCATGGAATGGACGCACGTGCAGGGCTGGTGTAGTTGGTTTTTTTATTTCTTACTTGAAAGGGAGTGCACCATGAATCGCAGAGAACTGTTACTCGGAGCAGCAGCAATGGCCGCAGCGGCCACAACGGGCAGCGCTTTTGCCCAGGCGCACGAGCATAAGCACGAACACGGAGGGCCATCCAAGCGCAATAAAGGGTTGATAAAAAGCTCTGAGGATTGCGTGGCGGCAGGCCAGGTATGCCTGCACCATTGCCTGGTCTTGATGGGGGAGGGCGACAAGAGCCTTGCGGCATGCGCAATGGGTGCAAGCGACCTCATCACGGTCTGTTCAACCATGCAGCAACTGGCTGCTTCTGAATCCCCGTATACGGTTGAGATGGCGAAGCTGGCCATGAAGGTGTGCGAGGACTGCGAGAAGGAATGCAAGAAGCCCGAAGTCGCCAAGCATGAAGAATGCAAGGCTTGCGGCGAAGCCTGCGCTGCTTGCTACAAGGAATGCAAAAAAATAGTGGGCTAGTTCGCGGCACGTATGAAATGGAAAAACACGCTCCGGCGTGTTTTTCCATTCAACCGAAATCTTCTTGCTGTTGCAGCAAAAAAAACGCATGAACCAGCCCATCAATAATGAACAAGCCCCTCTGTTGCTGGTGGATGACGACACCACCTTCTGCAACGTGCTAAACCATGCGCTGGAAAAGCGCGGCTACACGGTAACCGTGGCGCATAGCGTAGAAGATGCCACGCCGTTGGCAACAGATAGCCCTCCGGAATATGCAGTGGTGGACTTGAAGATAGGCGGCGCTTCCGGTTTGGTACTTGTTCAAGCTTTGTACGAACTCGATCCGGCCATGCGCATTGTAGCTATGCCAGCATCGCCACGGCGGTGGAAGCCATCAAGCTGGGCGCAACACAGTATCTTTCAAAATCGGCCAATGCCGATGAGATTGTGGCGGCATTCTGGCATAACGCCAGTAATAATGCCCCTGTCAGCACGCAACCACCCACGGTCGAACGTCTGGAGTGGGAGCATATTCAGCGCGTATTGCAGGAATACAAGGGCAACGTCACGGCCACCGCGCGCGCGACATGCACCGCCGCACCCTGCAACGCAAACTAGCCAAGCGACCAAACTCGGAAATCTAGCTCAATAATTCATAGGCACCACCGTCATTGACGAAATGTTGCATGGCACTTCACACAATAATCCATGGTGTCGTGCAATGCTTGCAGTGATTTTTTCATGTCCTTCGTTTGCAGTGCATCTCCTAGATCGTCACCGCTTTTATGGAAAGCCAATCCCAAGCTCGTGAACTCTTTGTTGTCAGACATGGTTGAGCACATCTTTTTCATCTCATCGGTTAATCCCAGCTTGGAATGCGCTTCCTGAGATGCCTGATCAAACTCACTTTTTGCTAAATGCCCAACAATGGATTGTACGGCGGCCACATGCGATCTCATGTTCGCCAACTGATGCTGTTTCATTTCGGGATGCACCCCAGCAGAAATTCGATCATCCATGACGTGCTGGTGGTGCATCGAGTGATCCATAGCAGCACCACCCTCTGCAGCAAATACACTAACGGCCAGCCCGCAACCAAACAACACCGCAACCAACAACAAATTCTTTTTCATATTGTCATTCTCCAAGTAAAAATACTGCGGTAAGAAACAAAAACCAGATACCTTCAAGTAGGTGCAAGGGGAATCATAGGTGTTTTTCAATTCTCTCTGGTATGATTTGAATCATATCAACCTTACTCAAAAACATCGCATGGACTGGCGAACGCTGATCGCATCCCAACCGGCCTTGGCGCGAATTCCACCGCAGCTGAGGATACTTGCTGAGCGCCGGGAGATAGATGCCGGAGAGACCCTGTTCCGGATCGGCGACCGGGTTCAGAGCGTATTCTCGGTCATTTCTGGTGAGGTACGTTTGATTCGCCGCGATCGCAACGGCACAGAGGTGATCTTGCAGCGTTCGCATGGCGGTTTTTTTGCGGAAGCAAGCCTGGGCAACAAGACTTACCACTGCGACGTGGTAGCTACCAAAAAGGGAGCCGTGTTGCGCTTTCCCGCCAAGGCTTTTCGTGCCGCGCTCGACGAGGATGCGAATTTCCGGGATGCCTGGATGACCCACCTCGCCCGCGAGGTGCGCAAATTGCGCGCCCAGTGCGAGCGGCTAAGCCTACATAATGCGGCGGATCGGATTGTCCATTACATCGAGTCTGAAGGTACCAATGGTGCCATCACCCTGAACCAATCGCGTAAAGATTGGGCGACCGAACTGGGTCTGACCCATGAAGCCCTGTATCGGGCGCTACGCCGACTGCAAGCCGACGGAACACTCTATATCGATGGCGACCTGGTTGCCATCGCTCAGACAAATTAGAGACCCACATGCCGGGTGGTGTGGGAGGGGATCGGTCAGGCAATCTGACCGCCCCTATCCCGATTACGGTGTGCTGCCAAATCAATAATGGGTAAGAGTGCGATGTATTGTGGCTCCGGCATAACAACATGCTGCACAAGATAATTGGCCTTTACCACAATATGCCGCACCAATGGGTGCGACATCATGCCGCATTCCAAAACTTCCTTGCAGGTTATAAAGTTCGCCCAGCCAAGCACACGGATATGCAGTTGCCTGTGGTCCTGCTTGGATACTGTTCGCTT
>JAQTOM010000107.1 GCA_028713345.1 Gallionellaceae bacterium
TTGGGGTTGGCTATCAGAATGGCTTGCATCATTCCTCCTTGGATTTATATAGGTAGGTCGGGTTAGCGGCTTTAATTGCGTAACCCGACATGACTGATGCAAAACGTCGGGTTACGGTGCAAGAAACTGCACCTAACCCGACCTACACATGTTCAATGCGCCCATATCAATCCGCAAGCGCCGCCAATTCGGCGGACGACAATTTCTGCTGTGCCACTTCAAACAGCTCGCGCTCCTCAAAACGAATGTGCTGTGTCAGCAATTCGGCAAATCCAGTCATGGCTTGCGCGCTATCCTCACTTATAAGGCGCCGCAACTCGACATGGTCGTCAAGCGTGCGCCGCACCAGTTCGGTCTCTCCGGCTTGTTCCAGTGCGGGCAACAACACCAGTTCCTCGAGCTGGAAGTGCGGCTCCAGATCAACAACAAAACGGGCCTGGATTCCGCGCCACGCCTTTTCTTCATCCGCCGTACCCGCCGCTTTTATTGCACGTTTGGCCAACACCAGGCCGTGATGGTGTTCGTTTGACAGGTCGCGCAGTGCAGTGCAGCGCTTCATTTTTCCACCTGCGATACGTCGCGCACCGCGCCCTGGTCGGCACTGGTGGTCATGGCGGCGTAGGCGCGCAATGCCGCCGACACCATGCGCTCGCGCTTGAGCGGCTTCCACGCCTGCGCACCCTTGGCCTCCATTACAGTGCGGCGGCGCGCCAGTTCATCATCGGGAATAGCCAAACGTATGCTGCGGTTGGGAATATCGATCTCTATGCGGTCGCCTTCTTCTACCAGGCCAATCGCCCCGCCCTGCGCCGCTTCCGGCGAAACGTGACCGATGCTCAGGCCCGAGGTGCCGCCGGAGAAACGCCCGTCGGTGAGCAGCGCGCACACCGTGCCCATATTTTTTGATTTCAGGTACGAGGTGGGATACAGCATCTCTTGCATGCCCGGCCCGCCCTTGGGGCCTTCGTAGCGGATCACCACCACATCGCCCGCCACAATTTTGTCGGCGAGAATGGCTTCCACCGCGCTGTCCTGGCTCTCGAATATGCGCGCGCGCCCGTTGAATTTGAGTATGCTCTCGTCCACCCCGGCAGTCTTCACGATGCAGCCGTTCTCGGCGATGTTGCCGTGCAGCACCGCCAGCCCGCCGTCCTGGCTGTAGGCATGCGCCTTGTCGCGGATGCAGCCGCTGGCGCGGTCGTCGTCCAGCGTCGGATAATGCATGGACTGCGAGAACGCAATCGTGGTGACCACACCGCCGGGAGCCGCGCGGAAAAAGGTTTTCACCGTCTCGTCCCGCGTGCGCATCACGTCGTATTTCTCCAGCGCCTCGGCCAGCGTCCTGCTGTGCACGGTCGGCAGGTCGCGGTGCAATAACCCGGCGCGGTCAAGTTCGCCGAGTATGCCCATCACGCCGCCGGCGCGGTGCACATCTTCCATGTGGTATTTCTGTTCGCTGGGCGCCACCTTGCACAAGTGCGGCACGCGGTGCGACAGGCGGTCGATATCCTTCATGGTGAAATTCACGCCGCCCTCGCGCGCCATCGCCAGCAGGTGCAGCACGGTATTGGTGGAGCCGCCCATGGCGATGTCCAGGCTCATCGCATTCTCGAACGCCTCGAAAGTGGCGATGCTGCGCGGCAGCACGCTGCCGTCATTTTGTTCGTAGTAACGGCGCGTGATCTCCACCGCCGTCCGTCCGGCGCGCAGGAATAATTCCTTGCGGTCGGCATGGGTCGCCACCAGCGAGCCGTTGCCGGGCAGGGCAAGCCCCAGCGCCTCGGCCAGGCAGTTCATCGAATTCGCGGTGAACATGCCGGAGCAGGAGCCGCAGGTGGGGCAGGCGGATTGTTCCAGCGCGGACACTTCCTCGTCGCTGCAATTGCTGTCGGCGGCAGACACCATCGCGTCCACCAGATCCAGCATCTGCGTCTTGCCGTGCCAGACAATCTTGCCCGCCTCCATCGGTCCGCCGGAGACGAACACCGCCGGGATGTTCAGGCGCATCGCGGCCATCAGCATGCCGGGCGTGATCTTGTCGCAATTGGAAATGCACACCAGCGCGTCGGCGCAATGCGCGTTGACCATGTACTCCACGCTGTCCGCGATCAGCTCGCGACTGGGCAGCGAATACAGCATGCCGCTGTGCCCCATGGCGATGCCGTCGTCGATCGCGATGGTGTCGAATTCCTTAGCTATTGCGCCCGCCTTCTCGATCTCGCGCGCCACCAGCTGCCCCATGTCCTTCAGGTGCACATGCCCCGGCACGAACTGGGTGAACGAGTTGGCGATGGCGATGATGGGCTTGTCGAAGTCGCCGTCTTTCATGCCGGTGGCGCGCCACAAGGCGCGTGCGCCGGCCATGTTGCGGCCGTGGGTGGTGGTGCGGGAGCGGTAAACGGGCATAACACATCCTTGATAAAAACGAAGATAAAAATGAAAAGCTGCGCCAAATAGGGGCGAAGTCAAATCACGTATAATGAATTCTAACCCAACTTTACCCGCGCATAATGTTCGTCCACCCGCAATTTGATCCCGTCGCCATCCACCTCGGCCCGTTCGCCGTGCATTGGTACGGGTTGATGTATCTGACGGGCTTCATGCTGTTCCTGTGGCTGGGCAAGCGACGTATCCGCCGTCTCAACCGTCCCGGCTGGGACGACAAGTTTCTCGACGACCTGCTGTTTTACGGCGTGCTGGGCGTAGTGCTGGGCGGCAGGCTGGGAGAGGTGCTGTTCTACCACCCCGGCTATTATTTCTCGCATCCGCTGGAAATTCTTGCCGTATGGCAGGGTGGCATGTCCTTCCATGGCGGCTTTCTCGGCGTACTGGCGGCGATGGCGCTGTTCGCGCGCAAACAGAAAGTCCAGTGGTTGCAACTGATGGACTTCGTTGCCCCGCTGGTGCCGCTGGGCCTGGGTGCGGGACGCATCGGCAATTTCATCAACGCCGAATTGTGGGGACGCCCCACCGATGTGGCTTGGTGCATGGTGTTCCCCCTTGTGGACAACGTCCCGCGCCATCCCTCGCAACTGTATGAATTCGCCCTCGAAGGTATCGCGCTGTTCATCTTGCTGTGGCTATATTCGGGCAAGCCGCGCCCGGTGGGTGCGGTGTCCGGCCTGTTCCTCATCGGCTACGGCAGCTTCCGCTTCCTCGCCGAATTCACGCGCAACCCGGATGACGGTATCTTCGGCCTGATGACTTTCGGCATCAGCATGGGGCAATGGCTCAGCCTGCCGATGGTGCTGGCAGGCGCGGGGATGATGGTGTGGGCGCACAGTAAATCATCTTCCAGGCCGGGTTGAACCGGCCCCATACATCTATGTGGTGTTTAAGGTAAGTTAAATGGGCGCACTATGGATGCTCGTCGCCGGATTCCTGTTTGGCTGCATGGGCGTATTCGTCAAGCTCGGCGCGCAATACTTTTCCCATGACGAGCTGGTGTTCTACCGCTCCTTCCTCGGACTACTGATGATCTACGCCATCATTCGCCAGCGTGGGCTGTCGCTGGCGACCCGGCATTGGCAGTCGCACTTGTGGCGCGGCGTTTCCGGCACCATCGCGATGCTGTTGTTTTTCTATTGCATTACCGTGTTGCCGCTGGCCACTGCCGTGACGCTGAACTACACCTCGCCGCTGTTCCTCACCATCCTGACCATGCTGGTGTTCAAGGAGCGTTTCCATGCGCCGCTTGCCTTCGCCATTGCGGTTGGCTTTGCCGGCATGGTGCTGCTGTTGCAACCCACGCTGGAGCGCGACCAGCTCATTCCCGGCCTGCTCGGGTTGATCTCCGGCCTGTTTGCAGGTATTGCCATGCTCAATGTGCGCCAGCTTGGCCTGCACGGTGAACCGGAATGGCGCGTGGTATTTTATTTCAGCCTGGTCGCATCTCTGGTCAGCGGGGTCACCATGCTGTCCGGCGCCATCCATCCGGTCAGCGCAGGCAGCCTACTCATCCTGATCGGGCTGGGCAGCAGCGCCACGCTGGCGCAACTCGCCATGACCCGTGCCTACCGTACCGGCAAGACGCTGGTGGTGAGCAGCCTGTCTTTCAGCACGGTGATGTTCGCCAGCATTTTCGGCGTAATTTTGTGGGATGAAGCGTTGCCGCTGACGGGATGGGCGGGCATGGCACTCATCATTGCGGGCGGTGTGTTAAGCTTGCGGCTGGCTCCTAAACACAATGTTTAACCAACAAAAAAGAGAACAGCATGATTACCATTCAACAAACCGATACCCTGCTCAACGTCGCCGTGTTGGGCGAATTCACCCTGGCTGACTTCAAGCAGTTCGAGGAACAGGCGCTGTACGCGCTCAAATCTCCCGGCGCGGCCAAC
>JAQTOM010000108.1:0-1771 GCA_028713345.1 Gallionellaceae bacterium
TGGCATACAGGTTGGTGAAGTTGCAGTTGCCGCCGCCGGAGATGCGGATTTTCTCCGCCAGTTTTTCGGAGTGGTCGAGCAGCAGCACGGAACGGCCGCGCCGTGCGGCCTCGATGCCGCACATCATGCCGGCGGCGCCGGCGCCGATGACCAGCACATCTACCGGTTCAGCCATCAGTGCGCATATTTCTGCACAAAGGCGTTCAGGGTGTCGCGATATTCCACCCAGGCGACGCTGCTGTTGTTGATGTGCTCGCCGCCTTCGATGAGTTTCATGAGTTTCGGTTGCGGCGCCTTGTCGAAAAGTTGCCGGCTCATCTGGTGTGGCACTTTCCTGTCCCATGTGCCATGGATGAACAGCACCGGAATTTTTAATTTCCCTACTTTATCCAGCGAGTCGAAGCGCTGGTTCAACAGCCAATCCACCGGCAGATAGCCATAGTCGCGCTTACCCATGTCGGACATGGAAGTGAAGGTGTTTTCGGCGATCAGACCCGCCGCTTCGGGATGGCGCACAGCCAGGTCAATCGCTATCGCGCCGCCCAGCGAGAGGCCGTAGATGAAGGCGCGCTGCGGCGGCACGGCACGCTGTGTGGTCAGGTAATTCCAGGCGGCTTCGGCATCCTCATACACTTTGGACTCGGTCGGTGCGCCGCCCGTGCTCTTGCCATAACCGCGATAATCCACCAGCAGCAGGTTATAGCCCATGCTGTGCAAACGGGCGGCATGCCCGGGGTTGTTGCTGATATTGCGGAAATTGCCATGCAAGTACAGCAGCGCCGGAGCATCAGCCTGTTCTGCCGGTATCCACCAGCCGTACAGTTCACCACGCTCTGCGCCATGGCCGGAGGGAATGCGCACCTCTTGGTAACGCATGCCGTTCCTGTCCGGTGTGGTTTGCAGCAGTGGTGTCGGATTAAAGATGTGTTGCCGCTGCGTACCCCACATGTACGCGCAGGCAAGCACATACAGCAGTGCGGAAACACCCGCCAGAAGCAGAAGTCGTCTTGCCGCCTTGGGCATTACGCCTCCAGTTGCTTCCACAGGCAGGCGCCTTTGCTGGCCTTGTCAATCTCTGCCAATTGCTGCGCGTGTTGCGCCAGTTCCTCTTCGGTCGCGGCCAGTATGCGCAATACCGGGCGCGGCATATCGCCGGATAAAAATGCAGCCCGTTCTTCCTGTTCGTCACACCCATCGTCCAGCAGGCTCTCCTGTCCGCGCGTCATGGCCAGATAGACCTCGGCCAGCAGTTCGGTGTCGAGCAGCGCGCCATGCAAGGTGCGGTGCGAATTGTCGATCTGGTAGCGGTCGCACAGGGCGTTCAGGTTGTTTTTCTTGCCCGGATGCAATTCCTTGGCCAGTTTCAGGGTGTCGGTGACGCTCCCGCAATGGCTGTTCAGTAGCGGCAATCCGGCCAGTTCCAGCTCCTTGTTGAGGAAGCCGACATCGAATGGCGCGTTGTGGATAATGAGTTCCGCGCCGCTGATGAACTCGAGCAGCGCCGGCGCAATTTCCGCAAATTTCGGCTCGTCTTGCAGGCGCTCCAGCGTCAGGCCATGCACCTCCGCCGCGCCCGCATCGATCTCGCGTTCCGGGTTGAGATAACGGTGGAAGCGCCGCTCGGAAACCTTGCGGTTGCACAACTCGATGGCGGCCACTTCGATGACGCGGTGTCCCTGCCTGGGATCGAGGCCGGTGGTTTCGGTGTCCAGTACAATCTGTCTCACGTATCTCCTCCGCTCAGCAACTCTTCAATGCCCCCGCAAGGGGG
>JAQTOM010000108.1:1871-4310 GCA_028713345.1 Gallionellaceae bacterium
TTTTATTTAAGGAAACAAACATGTCTCACAATTGCGCCAACTCCACATCTCCCGACATGCGCTATCCGTTTGATGCGCGCGGCGTTGCCAAACGCTTCCGCCACGCGGCCATTTTCGGTGCGCTGGATTCGCTTCATCCCGGAGAAACCATGCTGTTTGTCAATGACCACGACCCGCTGCCGCTGCTCGCCCAATTGACAAACCATTACGGCGATGGCATCGAGATCAATTATGTCGCGCGTGAACCCGGCCAGATCGTGATCGACTTCACACGCAGATAATTCAGGCATGCTGGTTGCCTTGGTACTGGCAGCGGTGGCGAGTTTCGCCGCCGCTGTTTTTTTGCCCTGGGCATTCCCGCTGCCCCCGGCAGCGCATATCCATCTCGCCTTGGCGGCAGGCGTCATGCCCCTGATCTTCGGCGCGATGACGCATTTCGTGCCGGTGCTGACGCGCAGCAAGCCCTCTCCCGCCGGAATACGCATCATCCCTGCATTCATGCTGGCATCGGGTGCGCTGGCGGTTTTCTCCTTTGCCGCAGCAAACCGGATTTATTATTTCGCCGCGCTTCTTGCGCTCGCCGCCGCCGCAGTTTTTTCCCGCTGGATCATCAGCCGCACCTCGAATCCCTTGAACAAGCCGCACCCCTGCCTGTATTGGTACCTCGCCGCGCTTGCCTGCCTGATGCTGGCGCTGGCAGCCGTGGCGGCCATGGCGCTGTGGCCGGAGCAGCGCCTGGCGCTCAAGCGCCTGCACTTGCATCTCAACACGCTGGGGTTCGTCGGCCTGACCGCCATCGCCACCCTGCAAGTGCTGCTGCCCACGGCGGTCGGGCGCTTCGATCCGCAAGCCGCAACCCGGTTGCGCCAGGATCTGAAATGGGCTCTCGGCGGCACATTGCTGATCTCGGCTGGCGCCGCATGGTTCATGCCGCTGTCCTGGCCGGGAACATTGATGTGGGCGGTTCCGCTGGTGCGCATGGGCAAGGCATGGCTTGCCCTCTACGCCAGTGAAATCAAGCGGCTCCACGGCGCAGCGCCTTCACTCGCCACGGCGCTGGCCGGGTTTGCCGTAGCGCTGGTGTTCGGCGCGCTGCATGCGGGCGGCATCCTGAGCAGCACAAATACCGCTCATGCTTTCATACTCGCCTTTCTTTTCCCGCTGGTCACCGGTGCAGCCAGCCAGCTATTGGCGGTATGGGCCCGCCCCGGCCCGCAAACCGCATGGCATGTGCAGGCCCGGCAAAGGCTGGGGCAGGCAGGCGGCCTTCGCGGTATAGCATTTCTTGCTGGCGGCCTTCTGGTTGGTTTGGGTTGGCGTGGCGGGCTATTGCTGGCAATGGCGGCGCTCATCGTATTCCTGGTTCAGATCGTATCGGTAACCGGAACAATGTTTGGCCGCAACGGCGATTAATCCAACGCCATGCTTTCAAGCCAAAGAGTAAGCATAACAGGCTGCCATATCGGCTGTTTCAACTTGCTTTGGCCGCCGCTTTACAGTACCTTGTCCGCCTGCGTGGGGGTCTTCGCCTGTTTTGAGACGGAGTGAGAAAAACCCTGATGGAACCTCTGATTAAGTCCTGCGCGGGCGCGACGGCAGCTTTGCGGGATGGGATGCAAGGCGTGCAACGTAGCGAATGGTTGCTCCCTTCGCAAGGAGCGTAACGTAGCAGACCGCCCGCAAAGCTCCGTCCCTGTGGGTTGCGGCAAAACGGAGCAAAGCGCAGTTTCGAGGAACGGCCAAATCGGGCGCTTGCGGCGTTGCGCTCCTCGGCATCGTAGTCCGGGGCTGCTGCCATGACACGGTGTACGAAGCGGTGAGTGCAGGAGTGGCAGCAGGCGACCGCTCCCGCAAGCGGCCGGCTTTGCCGGTAACGTGTCGCAGCCGCTACCTTCGTCGCGCGCCTTGCGATCATCCCGATTTTGCAGCAACGCGCTCCGCGCAGGACTTAATCAGAGGTTCCTTAACCTGTACGGATAATGCCGTCGTAGGGAAGCGTCTTCGATGCTCCCTGCTTTTTTCTTTTTTGGAGCAACACGACATGAATGACTACCCCAAGTTCCTGAACCAAGCCGCGCACGTGGATGCCGCTGCGGTGCAGCCTTTGCCGAATTCGCGCAAGGTGTACGTCGAGGGCAGCAGGCCCGACATCCGCGTGCCGATGCGCGAAATCTCGCAGGCCGACACACCCGCCGGGATGGGTGCAGAAAAAAATCCGCCAATTTATGTGTACGACTGCTCCGGCCCCTACACCGATCCGGCGGCGAAGATAGACATCCGCTCCGGCCTGCCTGCGCTGCGCGAAGGCTGGATTACCGAGCGCGGCGACACCGAAGTGCTGGACAAACTCTCCTCAGATTACGGCCAGCAGCGCCTGAACGATCCCGAGCTGGCTTCGCTGCGCTTCAACCTCAAGCGCGCGCCGCGCCGCGCCAAGGC
>JAQTOM010000034.1:0-11616 GCA_028713345.1 Gallionellaceae bacterium
TGACCGGGGAAGATATGGCACAGGGCGCAACTGTGCTGGCTCGCGGGCAGTTGATACGTCCCGCCGAGATGGGTTTGCTGGCTTCACTCGGTTTCAACGAAATCACGGTTTACCGTAAATTGCGAGTCGCGCTGTTTTCAACTGGCGATGAGTTGCAGCAACCGGGAACACCGTTGGCCGCCGGTAAAATTTACGACAGCAACCGCTACTCCCTGCTTGGCATGCTGGGCGAGCTGGGTGTGGAAATTATCGACCTGGGCAGCATTCGCGACGACAAGGCCAGCATCAAGACTGCCTTCCTGAATGCTGCCGGACAGGCTGACGCCATTATCACCAGCGGCGGGGTTTCCGTGGGCGAGGCCGATTACATCAAGCAACTGCTAATGGAGATCGGCGAAGTCGTATTCTGGAAAATTGCCATGAAACCGGGCAAACCTCTGGCCTATGGCAAGATCGGAACTTGCCACTTCTTCGGCCTGCCCGGCAATCCAGTCGCGGTCATGGTGACCTTCCTGCAATTCGTGCGTGACGCGCTACGGGTGCTGATGGGGCAACAGCCCAAGCCAGCCTTCACTTTCCAAGCCACCTGCACCAGCACTATCCGGAAAGCCCCCGGACGTACCGAATTCCAGCGCGGCATTCTCAGCCAGGATGAGAGCGGTGGCTGGGTAGTACAAACCACGGGTGAGCAAGGCTCCGGCATCCTCAGTTCGATGAGCAAAGCCAACTGCTTCATTGTACTGCCCGTATCGCAGGGAAATGCCGAAGCAGGCTGTACTGTTCAAGTACAGCTATTTTAGCCATCCCGACAACCCTGGATTTAATCTGGATTTTTCACGCATATCTCACCCATGCCGATTTCAACGGCGGCAAGGGAATGACTCAGCCGAACAGCCAGGCGCAGGATGTCCGAAAGACTATTTGCCCGCGGGTTTTGGTTGCGGCTTCTTGCCCTTTGATTCTTTTTTCTTGTCTTTGCTTCCCATGTCGCACCCTCCTTATAAGTTGCCAATTGCCACACAATTCACGTCGTGTGCTTGAATAACCTGGAACCGATCAAATCCGCGTTCCTTGGCGGCTCTCTTTGCCATGCGTTCAGGCGTATGCGCCCGCATATCATATCCGCCCTGCTTGCTTTAACCAAACTCCTTCACTATAAACTGCTGCCTCCTGCTAATCGGCAGCTTCTCGTCCAGGCCTTTCAGCTTGACCGCCCAATGCGATTCGCCGCTTTCATCATCCGCCATTTTCTCAAACCCCTCGATCTCGTCCTTCGCCACCAGGCAATTGCGGTGGATGCGGATGAAGCGTATGGCAAATTCCTTTTCCAATGCGCTGAGCGATTCCTCGATCAGATATTCACGTTCCACCGTGCGCACCGTGATGTACTTTAACTCGGCACGCAAATACAGCACCTTCTCTATCGGGACGAGATAAATCCTGCCGCGTTCGTGGATGGAAAGGTTCTTGCGCGGTTCGGGCAGCAACTCATGCAGCACCTCGGTGCGCACCGGGACGGCGGAACGCGCATGCGTAAGCGCATCGAACAACCGTCCCAGGCGGATGGGCTTGAGCAGATAGTCAATGGCGTGCAGTTCGAAAGCCTGGATGGCATACTTGTCATAGGCGGTGGTGAAGACAATCACCGGCGGCTTGGGCAGCTTGCTGAGGTGTTGCGCCAGTTCGATGCCGTCCATCTGCGGCATGCGGATATCCATCAGCACCACATCGGCATGGACACCGGATAATTTATCCAGCGCTTCATGCCCGTTACCCGCCTCGCCCACAATCTCCAGCGGCAGCTGTTCGGCACAATCGGTGAGCAGTTCCTTGAGGCGGTTGCGCGCGGGCGGTTCGTCATCCACTATAAACACGGTGAGTGGGAGTTCGACTATATTCATAGTTCATCCTCTCTGACGTATGGCAGCGTGATATGAACACGATAAAAATCCCTGTCTGTTTCCACTGTGTAACGGGCTTCGACATCAAACTGCAGGGCTAACCGTTCGCGGATATTGGACAGTGCCATCTTGTTGCCCGCATGGTGATCGCCCCTATCCTGGCGCGGATTGTATATTTCCAGATGCATCTCCTTGCCGTTGCGATACAACCGGATGTCTATCGTCCCGCCCCCCGCCAGAGGCTCGATACCGTGATATACGGCATTTTCCAGCAGCGGCTGCAACACCAGCGGCGGCAGCAACGCATCATCCGGCATGTCCTCATCATGCCAATTCACCTTGAGGCGCTCGCCCAGGCGCAATTGTTCCAGCGCAAGGTAGCGGCGCGCGAGAGCCACCTCCTGCCGCGCGGGAACCAGGTTGCCGCTGTGCGCCATCGCCATGCGGAACAGATCGGACATGTCTTCCAGTGCAGCCTCGGCACGCTTGGGGTCGGCGCGCATGATGCCAAGCACGGCATTGATGCTGTTGAACAGGAAATGCGGGCGGATACGCGCCTGCAAGGCTTGCAGGCGCGCCTCATACAGGGCGGGAGAAAGCGCATGCGCACGCAACCTGAAGTAAGCCAGCAGCAGGACGGCGGCGGCGGCGGCCAGCAAGGCATAACGCCACGACTGGAAATATCCATACCCGGCGAGCGGTGCATACAGCTCGCCGCCCAAATAGTAAATCGCCAGCGTAACCATCATGACCAGCAGCAATACAGCGGCCAAACCTTGCCGATAGGCCAGTCGCGCCAGCAGTGGGTTAATGGCATACAGCAGCAGCAAACCGGACAACAATACCGGTTGCAGCAGGGCGGAAATATCCATCATGCGCTGCGCAATATCCTGCCAGGATGACGCCTGCGCAAGCGCTAACAGAAGCGCCATGCAGTTCGCCAGCAACACGGCGCGCAAGGTCACGCCCAAGCTGCGGAAATCAGGCAGTGCGTCGCGCAGAAGGTTTTGATTTATACTTTGACTTCTCGGCATGATATATCGTTATACAAGCAAACAATTTATTGGGCAACGCAGTATCGCGATGTAGCTGGACTTAAATACCGCACATTCTGGACAAGAGACGATGACGATGCAAGACAAACAAGCCTGGTCGGGCCGTTTTAACGAACCGGTGGCGGAATTGGTGAAGCGCTATACCGCTTCGGTGGAGTTCGACCAGCGGCTGGCGCTGTTCGACATTCAGGGTTCGCTGGCCCATGCGCAGATGCTGGCGGCCTGCAACATCATCACCACACAGGACATGAACGACATCCGGCGCGGCCTGGCGCAGATCGAGAATGAGATCATCAGCGGGGATTTCGGCTGGTTGCTCGAACTGGAGGACGTGCACCTCAACATCGAAAAGCGGCTCACTGCGCTGGTGGGCGACGCGGGCAAGCGCCTGCACACCGGGCGCTCGCGCAACGATCAGGTGGCGACCGATGTGCGCCTGTATTTGCGCCATGCCATCGACGAGCTGCGCGAACTCATCAAGGCGTTGCAAACTGCGCTGGTTAATCTTGCCGCACACCACACACACACCATCATGCCGGGCTTCACCCATTTGCAGGTGGCGCAGCCGGTGAGTTTTGCGCACCACCTGATGGCCTATTTCGAAATGCTCAAGCGCGATGCGGAGCGCCTCGCGGATGCGCGCCGCCGCGTCAATCGCCTGCCGCTGGGTGCAGCCGCACTGGCCGGCACCAGCTACCCGATCAAGCGCGAGTACGTCGCAGATTTGCTGGGCTTTGATGGCGTTTGTGAAAATTCCCTGGATGCAGTTTCGGATCGCGATTTCGCCATCGAATTCACCGCCGCCGCCGCGCTGATCATGACGCATCTGTCGCGCCTGTCGGAAGAGCTGATATTGTGGATGAGTCCGTGCTTCGGCTTCATAGACATCGCCGACCGTTTCTGCACCGGCTCCTCCATCATGCCGCAGAAAAAAAACCCCGATGTTCCGGAACTGGTGCGCGGCAAGACCGGCCGCGTTAACGGAAATCTGGTGGCGCTGCTGACGCTGATGAAAGGCCAGCCGCTGGCTTACAACAAGGACAATCAGGAAGACAAGGAACCGCTGTTCGACACCGTGGATACGCTGACCCAAACGCTGCGCATCTATGCCGAGATGATGGGCGGCATCACCGTCAAGCCGGAGGCCATGCGCAGCGCGGCCTTGCAGGGTTATGCCACTGCCACCGACCTGGCCGATTATCTGGTGAAAAAAGGTTTACCGTTCCGTGATGCGCACGAGGCGGTGGCGCTGGCGGTGCGTTTTGCCGAACAGCGCGGTTGCGACTTGAGCGAGCTCAAGCTGGATGAATTAAAGCAATTCTCCACACATATAGCCGACGATGTTTATACCGTACTCACGCTGGAGGGCTCTCTGGCCGCGCGCAACCACATTGGCGGCACAGCGCCGCAACAAGTGGAAGCCGCCATCGCACGTGCGCGTAAATACCTGGCTGAATAAATCTGGCGGGATAAAAAACGGGCGATCACAAGATCGCCCGAAAGAGGAGGAGAGCATCAAGAAACGAGTTGTACTAACCTCGGAACTCCAACACCCATACGCACTATAGCGCCAGCCAGATCAAATTCATATATGCCAGATGGCCTATATACCGGCCTAGGCAGGCTTTTAGTATTACCTAGACCCCAAGCAATTTCTGCAATTCGCCGCTCTGGTACATCTCCGCCATAATGTCCGAGCCGCCCACGAATTCGCCATTGATATAAAGCTGTGGAATAGTAGGCCAATTGGCATAATCCTTGATGTTTTGGCGGATTTCAGGATTTTGCAGCACATCCACGCTGAAATAATCTTTTACCCCAAGCGCATTCAGGATGCGTACCGCATTGCCGGAAAACCCGCACTGCGGGAATTGTGGCGACCCTTTCATATACAGCACCACGGGATGGGTGGTTACTTGTTGCCTGATGAGTTCCAATACATCCATGTTATTGCTCCTGATCAAATAATTAGCATTGGATTTTAACGATTCTATGCTTGCCGGGTCAAGAAAAAGCGGGACACCGATACTTTTTGGCCGGAATAGACCGGCCACACTACCCCGCCCTTTACTGATAAAGTATCAGCGACATAAGCGACGCGCGGATCGCGGAAATATAAACACACGTGCTCTGGATTTTGCTCACTCATGTGTTTACTTACTGTCTCTTTAGATCATGCCTCGTGCGAACCTGCGCTTTGCTGCCGATCTCGTGCTTCAAGTCCGCATTCAAGCGTTCGTCCGGAGCAGTTGGGTTGAGGCTGGCGCTCCACCGTCCACTACAAGCGGATAGACTAGAGACATTAGAATATGCTAATATTCTTCGCATGATCGCCTCTCATCCGCTGACAAATGGTGAGACTGCGCCAAGAACCAGGCTGTGCAGTACGCTGTACCGTGATTAAACCCGATTAATTTAACCAAAAGAGCATCACGAGTTAACCTTATCATGGAGATCGAATAATGGTTTTTGACAAAGAACTGGATGCCAGAGGGCTCGGTTGTCCCTTGCCCATCCTGAAGACTAAAAAATCGCTGGCCGACATGGCGTCTGGACAAGTGCTCAAGATTATCTGCACCGACTCCGGCTCAATGAAAGATATGCAGGCTTTCGCAAATCAAACCGGAAATGTACTGCTGTCCTCCACAGAAGAAAAAGGAGAGTACGCATTCCTTATGCAGAAAAAATAGCCCCTCAACTTTAAGGAGCCAACCCATGAAGAAAATGGCGATTATTGCAACCAAGGGAACGCTGGATATGGCTTATCCGCCGTTCATTCTCGCATCAACGGCCGCCGCCCTCGGCTATGAGGTGCAGGTATTTTTCACTTTCTATGGGCTGCAATTGCTGCGCAAGGATTTATCCGACGTCAAGATCAGCCCCCTGGCCAATCCGGCGATGCCGATGCCTTTACCCATGCCGGTAATGGTGCAGATGCTGCCCGGAATGGAAACAATCGCAACGATGATGATGAAAGACAAGCTCAAGAAAAAGGGGGTTGCGTCACTCGAAGAATTGCGCGCCCTTTGCCTGGAAGCTGACGTCAAGTTTGTCGCCTGCCAGATGACAGTCGATCTCTTCGATTTTGAAAGAAGTGATTTTATAGACAACATTGAGTATGGCGGCGCCGCGACGTTCATGGAGTTCGCCGGTGATACCGACATTTGCCTTTTTGTTTGACTGCAACACCAGGCTCGTAACTTAACCCAAGGAGGAAACCATGGCACACATCGTCGTTTTAGGTGCAGGAACAGGAGGAATGCCGGCTGCATACGAAATCAAGCAGGAAATCGGAAGCGAACATCAGGTCACGCTCATCAATGCCGCGACCACTTTTCAGTTCGTGCCTTCCAACCCGTGGATCGCGGTGGGCTGGCGAACGAGGGAAGAAGTCAGCTTCGAGATTCGGCCCTGTGTCGAGAAAAAAGGCATCAACTTCATCGCCCAGGCCGTTTCCAGAATTGATGCCGAGGCGAACACGCTGGTCCTGGCCAACGGCGAAACGGTGAAATATGATTATCTGGTCATCACCACCGGACCCAAGCTCGCCTTCGAGGAAGTCGAGGGATCGGGGCCTGCAGGCCACACCCAGTCCATCTGCACGCTCGACCACGCCGAAAAGGCATATACAGCTTACCAGAAATTACTCGCCGACCCAGGCCCCGTCGTTATCGGCGCGATGGCCCTCGCAAGCTGCTTTGGCCCGGCCTACGAATTTGCCTTCATCATGGACGCCGATCTCAGGAAAAGAAAGATACGGAACAAGGTGCCGATGACTTATGTGACTTCCGAGCCGTATATCGGGCATCTGGGGCTGGGCGGAGTAGGCGACTCAAAGGGTTTGCTCGAATCCGAACTCAGGGGGCACGACATCAAATGGATCACCAACGCCAAGACGACGCGTGTCGAAGCAGGGAAGATGTTCGTCTCCGAACATAACGACAAGGGCGAAATCATCAAGGAGCACGAGCTTCCATTCAAATATTCAATGATGCTGCCGGCATTCAAGGGCGTCGATGCGGTAGCCAGTGTGGAAGGGCTTTGCAACCCGAGAGGCTTCGTGATCGTCGATGAGCACCAGCGCAGCAAGAAATACAGGAACATTTTCTCGGCGGGCGTATGTATTGCGATTCCTCCGGTGGAGGCAACACCGGTACCTACCGGCGCGCCGAAGACCGGCTTCATGATCGAGACCATGATCACCGCAATCGCTCACAATATCCGCGACGAACTGCTGGGCAAGCCCACGCATGCTGCCGGAACATGGGGCGCGATATGCCTTGCCGATATGGGTACCACCGGCGCAGCTTTCGTTGCGATGCCGCAAATCGGACCGAGGAACGTCAGCTGGTTCAAGAAGGGCAGATGGGTGCATTGGGCAAAAATCGCCTTCGAAAAATATTTCATCAAGAAAATGAAAAAAGGAAATTCAGAGCCAATCTACGAGAAATTTATCCTTAAAAAATTTGATATCCATCGGTTGAAGTGAGTTTTCCTGCTGCGCTCGTGCTGCGCCTATCCTTGGGCATGACCCCGTGGATAGGCGCAGGAAAACAAAACTGGCGGGCTGCGCTTAAATCAAAATCGCATTACCTGCGCGCCATGAGCGCGTGGCTGGTATCAATATGTTTGTAACGCCCCTTCTCATCTCCACAATCCTGCCTTGCGCTTGATCGAATAGACAAGATTCCTCAAGTCCAGCAAAATAGCGACCCGCAGCAGGTTTTGCGTGTAAAATAGCCATCCTGCCATGCGCACCATGTGGTTAGTTCCAGGCGTTCTTGCAGGAGCAGCAGTGTTAGCATCAGTCAGTAAAATCAGTTTCAGGGGCGGTTAGCTCAGTTGGTTAGAGCAGAGGACTCATAAAATATTTGTGCCTTACGTTTGGAAACTGCGTAAGGGATGGTGTCAAATTCGGTGAAACCTGCGTGCTGCAAAGCATATGGCAATGCCGAGCTAAGCTTCAAGTAGTGTACTTGTTGAAAGTGTAGAGACTTGACGGCACCCACCTAAAGCGCAAGCAATGGTGAAGACAAAGTCCAGGGAGTAGCGAAAGCTGCACAAACCGGAATCCTTTGGTCGTAGGTTCAAGTCCTACACCGCCCACCAAATGCATAAAATAAAGCCCCGCCAGCCGGGGCTTTTTCTTTGCTAATTCCGCGTTCTCATCAAGCGCAACAGTTTGGGGTTTTGCCGGCCTGTGCTTGGTTTATAATCGCCACCGGCGCATTCACAGGAGGCAACATGAACAAATTCATCAAGTATGGTTTGTTGAGCGCAGGCGGTGCAGCAGTGCTTGTGGCAGGAGGTCTGACTTATATTGCGGCGACCTTCAACCCGAACGATTACAAGGCCCAGATCATCCAGGCGGTAAAGGACAAGAAGCAGCGCAACCTCAAACTGGATGGTGATATCAAGCTGACTTTCTTCCCCAGCATTGGCGCCAACATCGGCAAGGTGTCCCTGTCCGAATTCAAGAATGAAAAAGAATTTGCCAAAGTGGATAGTGCGCATGTCTCGCTGGCGTTGCTGCCGCTGCTGTCCAGGCAGGTTTTGGTGGATGAGGTGGCGGTGAGCGGACTGAAGGCGCACCTGGTCAAGTTCAAGGGCGGCAAGACCAATATCGATGACTTGCTGGGCAAGGACGAGAACAAGCCATCGGGCGGGGTGCAGGTGAAGTTCGACATCGCCTCGGTACATCTGGAAAAAACCGAACTGACCTATAGCGATGAAACCACTGGTGCAAAATATGCGCTGAAAGACATCAATCTCAAGACCGGGCGCATTGCCAACGGCGTACCCGCCAAGATTGATTTCGCCGCACTGATCCAGGCTAACCGGCCCAAGCTGGATGTTTCCGTGCAGTTGCAAACCACGCTCACCTTCGACCTGGAAAAAAACAGGTATCAGGCGGAAGGGCTGGATTTGCAGGCCAAGGGGGGCGTGCTCGACATCAGCGACCTGTTGCTGAAAGCCGGTGGCAATGCCAGCGCAAATCTTGCAACGCAGGAATATTCCGCGAAGAGTCTGGCCGTTTCCGCCACGGGAATGAAGGGCAAGGATAATTTCGAAGCCAAACTGGATGCGCCGGCATTGAACCTGTCCAAAAATAAATTCTCCGGCGACAAGCTGACATTCAATGCCAGGCTGGATGGTGCAATGGGCAATATCGTGGCCAACCTTTCCCTGCCTGGCCTGGAAGGCAATGCCCAATCATTCAAGAGCAGTGCGCTTGCGCTGGATGTCGATGTGAAGCAGCCGGAACAGGCATTCAAGGTAAAGCTGTCATCGCCTGTGTACGGCAATTTCGAGGTGCAGCAATTCAATCTTTCCAGCCTTACGGTAGCCGTCAACGCCACTGGTGACAAGCTGCCCAACAAATCAATCAGCAGCGAGATGAAGGGCAGCATACAGGTAGACGTTGGCCGGCAGAGCGTGAATGCCAGCCTCGCGGGCGGTTTGCTGCAAAGCCAGGTCAAGGCCAAGGTGGCGGTCAATGACTTTTCCAATCCGGCCATCCGCTTTGACGTGGATATGGATCAACTGGACGCAGACCTGTATATCCCGAAGCAGGCTGAGGGCGACGCCGGCAAGAAGGCTGCTGCCCCGGAACAACCGTTCGATCTTTCCGCGTTGAAAAAACTCAATCTGGAAGGCAGCTTGCGTATCGGCACGCTCAAGGTCGCCAACGTCAAGTCGTCGCAGGTGCGCATCGACATAAAGGCGCGCAATGGTGTGGCCAATATCAGCCCGCTGTCGGCCAAACTGTACCAGGGCAGCATGAATGGCAGTATTACGGTGAATGCGGCACAAGCCACGCCGGGCTTCGCCGTCAACCAGAGCCTGAGCGGCATCAACATCGCGCCACTGTTGAAGGATGCCGCCAATTTCGACACGCTGGAAGGCAAGGGTAACGTGACACTAAACCTCACCACGCAGGGCAATACAGTAAGCACGCTGAAGAAGGCGCTGAATGGCAGCATGGCGCTGAACCTGGCGGATGGCGCAATCAAGGGTATCAATGTCGCCAAGAAGCTGCGCGAGTTCGGCAAGAGCAGCACATCCGCGCAAACGCAGGCGGCCGACAAGGCCGAAAAAACCGATTTCAGCGAACTCAAGGCCAGCTTCAGGGTGAACAACGGTGTGGCGCACAACGACGACCTTTCGATGAAGTCGCCGCTGCTGCGCCTCGCGGGCAATGGCGATATCAATATCGGCAACGACAGCATCAACTATGTGGCCAAAGCCACGCTGGCGAAGACGCTGGAGGGACAGGGAGGAAAGGATAATGTCGGCGGCATCACCGTGCCGGTGCGCCTGAGCGGCCCGTTCACCGACCTCAAGTACACCCTGGATTTTGGCGCAATGGTGTCCGATGCAGCCAAACAAAAGATCGAGGCCAAGAAGGAAGAGGTCAAGACCAAATTGAACGAGCAATTGAAGGGCGGGTTGAAAAGCCTGTTCAAATAACGCCGCGCTGAAACGCCGTTCTCCCATGAGTGATTTTGCAACGCGCCTGATTCGCTGGCAGCGGCTGCATGGCCGCCACAAATTGCCATGGCAGGGTGCGGATGCCTACCGCGTGTGGCTATCCGAGATCATGCTGCAACAGACCCGGGTCGCTACCGTCATCCCGTTTTACCAGCGCTTCCTTGCGCGATTTCCCGACATTGCTTCACTGGCATCTGCCAGCGAGGATCAGGTATTGGCCTGTTGGAGCGGAATGGGTTACTACTCGCGTGCGCGCAATTTGCATCGCGCCGCAAGAACTGTTGTGCAACAGCATGCCGGAACATTCCCGGGCAATTTCGACGACATCGTGGCGCTGCCCGGCATCGGGCGTTCGACTGCAGCCGCCATCAGCGTATTCGCATTCCAGCGACGGTGCGCCATCCTGGACGGCAACGTCAAGCGCGTGCTGGCGCGCTGCTACGCCATCGAGGGTTATCCCGGCGAGAAAAAAACCGAGGCACACCTTTGGCGGCAGGCTGAAGCATTGTTGCCGGCGCGCGACGTGGCGGCCTATACGCAGGGGTTAATGGACATAGGTTCGCTGGTTTGCACGCGCAGCAAACCGAAATGCACGGACTGTCCGCTACAAATCGATTGCGCGGCGTATCAGGGCAGCCGTGTCGCGCAACTGCCCGCCCCGCGTCCGAAGAAAGTACGTCCGGAAAAATACAGCACCTTTCTGTTGCTGCTCAACGGCTCCGACATTCTGCTGGAGAAACGCCCGGGAAGCGGCATCTGGGGCGGCATGTGGTGTCCGCCACAGACGGATGACAGCCAGGATACCCGCGCTTACTGCGAGCGGCAATTCGGTGTAGATGCGGCGCAGGCCGTTGCACTGCCCGCCTTCACACATACCTTCACCCATTTCAAATTGCATATCACCCCAGTGTATGTGCAGGTAGATCACAAGCCTGAGCAAGTGCATGAATCGGGCAGGGTATGGCGGGGCGTGGATGACGCCTTGTTCATGGCAATTCCCGCGCCGGTACGCAAGTTATTGCAGGAAATACAGGCAAAGCGCGTACTGGCGTAGCGGTGTGTGGTTTAATTTTCCTTTGTGGTGTGCGGATGGCGCGGCACGCATGAATTATTGAGCTTTACAAAATACATGACAGTATTGTCACAAATAGAAAACCACCCCCACCCTC
>JAQTOM010000034.1:11716-17316 GCA_028713345.1 Gallionellaceae bacterium
GTACTGGCGTAGCGGTGTGTGGTTTAATTTTCCTTTGTGGTGTGCGGATGGCGCGGCACGCATGAATTATTGAGCTTTACAAAATACATGACAGTATTGTCACAAATAGAAAACCACCCCCACCCTCAATCCCTCCCCCGGAGGGAGAGGGAAGCCAAGCACTTCTCCCTTCGGGGGAAGGGTGGGGATGGGGGAAAGAAACTGTCACTAATTATGGAAACATCAATAATGACGCCGGAATAATCAGTGTCCTGCCGTGCCGTTCAAAGCCTTTTCCAGTTCGGCAGCGGGCTGATAACCCGGAACCAGCATACCATCCGCAAAGATCAGCGCCGGTGTGCCGGATACGTTAAGCTTCTTGGCCAATTCCAATACCCTGCTTGAAGGTGTGTTGCAGGTGCCGGTCGGTGGCTGCACATTATTCAGCATCAGGTCGTCCCAAGCCTTGACCTGATCCTTGCTGCACCATACGCCTTTCACTTTTTCGGCGGAGCCCGGGAATATCGGGTACAGGAACAGGTAAAGCGTGACGTTATCAATATGCCTCAACTCACCCTCCAGTTTTTTGCAGTAACCGCAGTTCGGATCGGTCAAATAAGCCATCTTGCGCTGGCCGTTGCCCTTTACTTTTTTTATGGCCAGCTCGAAGGGCAAACCGTTGAAGTCGACCGCGAACAATTTGCGCGAGCGTTCCTCGGTCAGATTGCGCATGGTTTTCAGTTCGTAAATATTGCCATTGATAAGATATTGCACTTTTTCATCGGTATAGAACAGCTGATCCTTTGTTACCACCTCGTACAGGCCGAGAATATTCGTCTTGTTGACCTTGTCGACCTCGCCGATCTGCGGGTAGTTTTTTTGCAGCGTATCCTTGATCATGGACGTGTCGCCATGAACGGATGAGGGTCCATCTGGCGCTCCTTTGGTTGGTACCCTGGTCTCGCCGGCATAAGCACAGCTACATGCAAGCACGGCGAGCGACAATACAAATGATTTAAGCATGGGAAAAATCCTGCAAGTTTTAATGTATTGAATCATAACATACAGACATTATTCCCCTGCCCCAGCCATTGCTTTATAATCGCTCCCCCTCACGGAAAATGATCATGCACATCGGCCCCCACCAGCTCAAGAACAACCTGATCCTCGCCCCCATGGCGGGCGTGACGGATCGGCCTTTCCGCATGTTGTGCAAGAGCATGGGTGCGGGCATGGCAGTAAGCGAGATGGTGGCATCCAATTCGCTGCTGTACGGCTCGGAGAAGACCAGGCGCCGTGCCAACCATGAAGGCGAGGCCGATCCGATCTCGGTGCAGATTATCGGCGCCGACCCGAAAATGCTGGCGCAGGCCGCCCGCCATAATATGGATGCGGGCGCACAGATTATCGACATCAACATGGGCTGCCCGGCCAAAAAAATTTGCAATGTGATGGCCGGTTCCGCGTTATTGCAGAATGAAGAACTGGTAGCGCGGATACTGGAAACGGTGGTGCGCGCGGTGGCCGTGCCGGTGACGCTGAAAATCCGCACCGGCTGGGACAAAAGCAACCGCAATGCGCTGCGCATCGCGCAGATCGCGGAAAGCAGCGGCATCCAGGCGCTCGCCATCCATGGCCGCACTCGCGCCTGTGCTTACAGCGGCGATGCCGAATACGACACCATCGCAGCGGTGAAGGCCAGCGTGAACATTCCCATCATCGCCAACGGCGACATCACCACACCGGAAAAAGCCCGCCATGTTTTGCGGTACACCGGAGCGGATGCGGTGATGATAGGGCGTGCGGCGCAGGGCCGCCCGTGGCTGTTCCGCGAGATCGCACATTTCCTCAACAGCGGCGAACATCTGCCCCACCCGCAGGTGTCCGAGATCAGGAGCGTGCTGCTCAAACATGTAGATGATCTTTATGCATTCTATGGCGAGCACACCGGCCTGCGCGTGGCGCGCAAGCACATTTCCTGGTACACCAAAGGGCTGTCCGGCTCGGCACATTTTCGCCACCACATGAATCAACTGGAAAGCTGCGCTGCACAATTGGTGGCCGTGAATGATTTTTTTGATGATCAGTTGCAGCGTGGCGAGCGCCTGCATTATGTGGAGGAACTGGCCGCATGAAAAAGAAAGAGCCTGATTGCATGTTGGACGAGAATGAAGTTGCGCGCCATGTGCGCAAGGCGATGGACGACTATTTCAAGGACCTTGATGGCGAAGAACCTTCCTGCGCGGTGTACGACATGGTCATCAATTGCGTCGAGAAGCCGCTGATCGAGACCGTACTGCACCATGCGGGCGGCAACCAGACCCGCGCGGCGGAATTGCTCGGGCTGAACCGCAACACCCTGCGCAAAAAAATCCAGGCACACAAAATCAAATCATAATCGGAATCAATATGGCAACAATCAAGCAAGCACTCATCAGCGTTTCAGACAAGACCGGCGTACTCGAATTTGCCCAAGGCCTGCACCAGCTTGGCGTGAAAATACTCTCTACTGGCGGCACCGCCAAACTGCTCGCCGACAACGGTGTGCCGGTTACGGAAGTGGCGGATTACACCGGCTTCCCGGAGATGCTGGACGGGCGCGTGAAGACGCTGCAACCCAAAATACACGCCGGGATACTCGCGCGGCGCGATTTGCCGGAGCATGTCGCCACACTGACCAGGCACAACATCCCAACCATCGATCTGGTGGTAGTGAATCTGTATCCGTTTGCCGCGACTGTGGCCAAACCCGGCTGCACGCTGGAAGAAGCCATCGAGAACATCGACATCGGCGGGCCGACCATGGTGCGCGCAGCGGCGAAAAACCATGCACATGTCGCCATCGTCACCGACCCGGCGGATTACGCCGTGCTGTTGGCCGAGATGCAAGCCAATAACGGCGCGGTTTCCGCCGCCACGTGCTTCGACTTGGCGAAAAAAGCCTACTCGCACACCGCCGCCTATGATTCCGCGATCAGCAACTATCTCACCGCGATCAACAGCGACGGCACGAAGAGCGCATATCCGGCGCAGATCAACTTCAACTTCGCCAAGGTGCAGGATATGCGCTACGGTGAAAACCCGCACCAGAGCGCCGCGTTCTACCGCGACCTGAATCCGGTTGCGGGCGGCATCGCCGGCTACACGCAACTGCAAGGCAAGGAGCTATCCTACAACAACATTGGCGATGCCGATGCAGCGTGGGAACTGGTCAAGACCTTCGAACAGCCCGCCTGCGTGATTGTGAAGCATGCAAATCCCTGCGGCGTAGCCATCGCCGACAGCGCGCTGAATGCCTACAAACTGGCCTATGCGACCGATACCACTTCCGCGTTCGGCGGCATCATCGCCTTCAACCGCGAACTGGACGAAGCCTCCGCCGCACAGATTACAGCCAACCAGTTCGTCGAACTCATCATCGCACCTTCCGCCTCTGAAGCCGCACTCAAAGTGACCGCTGCAAAGCAGAACGTGCGTGTGCTCACCGTGCCGCTGTCCAACGCGCACAACCAGTATGACGTGAAACGCGTCAGCGGCGGCCTGCTGGTGCAGTCGCCAGATGCGCTCAACGTGCAGGCAGCGCAACTCAGGGTGGTAAGCAAAGTGCAGCCCGGCAAGGAACAGTTGCAAGACCTGCTGTTCGCCTGGCGCGTAGCGAAATATGTGAAGTCGAATGCCATCGTGTTCTGCAAGAACGGCCAGACGCTGGGCGTAGGGGCGGGCCAGATGAGCCGCGTTGATTCCACGCGCATCGCCAGCATCAAGGCGCAGAATGCCGGACTGAGCCTGAAGGATTCCGTGGTGTCCTCCGACGCCTTCTTCCCCTTCCGCGACGGTATCGACGTGCTGGCGCAAGCAGGTGCGAAGGCCGTGATCCAGCCCGGCGGCTCGATGCGCGACGAGGAAGTGATCGCGGCGGCAGATGAGCATGGCATAGCAATGGTGTTTACCGGCTATCGTCACTTTAGACATTAAAACTGGGGAAGGGATAAGGGAGAAGGGGGAAGGGTAAACCCCAAGCGCGCACCGCTTTTCACCCTTCTCCCTACCCTCTTCCCCTTCTCCAATACTTCAGGGAAGTATTGAGGATGAAAATTCTGGTCATCGGTTCCGGCGGCCGCGAACACGCGCTGGCATGGCGCCTGGCGCAAGGTGCCAAGGTGCAGAAGGTGTATGTCGCGCCGGGCAATGCGGGCACGGCGCTGGAAGACGGCGTGGAGAATGTTGCCATCAGTGCTATACCGGAACTGATCGAATTCGTCAGGCACGAAGACATCTATCTCACTGTGGTTGGACCGGAGGCACCGCTGGCGGCGGGCATCGTGGACGCTTTCCGCGCTGCCGGGCTGAAAATCTTTGGCCCCACCAAGGCCGCCGCGCAATTGGAATCCTCCAAGGATTTCGCCAAGGCCTTCATGGTGCGCCACAACATTCCTACCGCGTTCTATGAGACTTTCAGCGATGCAGCGGCTGCACATGCCTATGTGGAAAAGCACGGCGCACCCATCGTCATCAAGGCCGATGGCCTTGCCGCAGGCAAGGGCGTGGTGGTGGCAATGAGCAAACAAGAGGCATTCGATGCTATCGACATGATGCTATCCGATAACAAGCTGGGCGATGCTGGAGCGCGTGTAGTAGTCGAGGAGTTCCTTGCGGGCGAGGAAGCCAGTTTCATCGTCATGGTGGACGGCAAAAATGTCCTGCCGCTGGCTACCAGCCAGGATCACAAACGTTTGCTGGATGGCGACCATGGCCCCAACACCGGTGGCATGGGCGCATATTCGCCCGCTCCAGTGGTTACGCCGGAACTGCATGCGCGCATACTGCGCGAGGTAATCCAGCCCGTGGTGCGCGGCATGGAAAAGGAAGGCCACACCTACACCGGCTTCCTGTATGCCGGATTGATGATTGACGCACAAGGCAATGCCAAGGTGCTGGAGTTCAACTGCCGCATGGGCGACCCGGAAACCCAACCGATCATGCTGCGCCTGAAAAGCGACTTTGCGGCGATGGTCGAACATGCCATCAACGGCACGCTGGGCAAGGTAGAAGCGGAATGGGACAGGCGCACTGCGCTCGGCGTGGTGCTGGCCGCCGCCAATTACCCCGACACGCCGCGCAAGGGCGATGCCATCACCGGCCTGCCGGAGAAGTTGGAGGACGTGCATGTGTTCCACGCCGGAACCGCCATGCAGGATAGAAAAATTGTCACTAATGGCGGTCGCGTATTGTGCGTCACCGCGCTGGGGGACATGGCAAGAATGGCGCAAAAACGCGCCTACGAAATCGCCGACACCATTCATTTTGACGGCTGCCAGATGCGCCGCGACATTGGCTATCGCGCCATCGCTTCCAGAAAGTAATCCGCCCCCTCTCGCTGCGAGGGAGGGTTGGGGAGAGGGTACCCTTGCAACGTCTTTCCATTTTTTTCCGGCGCATCGCTGCACACCTGAAGCATGGCGGCCTGATCGCTTATCCCACAGAATATTGCTATGGCCTGGGCTGCGACCCGCGCAACCGCCGCGCGGTGCGGCGACTGCTGCAACTCAAGAGCCGCCCGCAGCACAAGGGTTTGATTCTCATCGCAGGCAAATTCGCGCAGCTTGCACCCTACCTGCAAC
>JAQTOM010000035.1:0-1710 GCA_028713345.1 Gallionellaceae bacterium
TCGACTTCGTGTGAGTTACTGCTTTATATGTCTTGAGTCATCAAAATTACACGGCCTAAACCACGCAATCTCAATACCCCAACGCACATACCCACACTCGTCGGTTGTCTGTAAACTTTTAAAGAACTGGGCTGCCGTAGCAACGAGAGGGGCGCATTATATCGAGCAAAAAAAAAACGTCAACGTTTTTGTGAAATATTATTTTTTCCGGCAGTTATTGACAGCGTACGTTGTTGCTCCAACGCCCATTCCACGTGCTCACGCACCAACGCTGACACGTCTTGCGCGCGAACTTGCAGTGCGTTCAACACCTCCTCACTTGGGGACTCGTTGCCCAGCGCTACGGCAATGTTGCGCAGCCACTGCTCATGGCCGATGCGGTAGATGGCGCTACCGGCAAGTTTTTCCTTGAAGGTTGCTTCATCCCACGCAAATAGTTCGGTCAGCGCAATATCATCCAGACCGTGCCGTATGGCGAAATCCGCTTCCACACTCTTGTGCGCAAAGCGGTTCCACGGACAAACCAGTTGGCAATCGTCGCAGCCGTAGATACGGTTGCCGATTAACGGGCGCAACTCCACCGGAATGCTGCCTTTGAGTTCGATGGTGAGATAGGAGATGCAGCGCCGCGCATCCAGTTCATATGGCGCAATAATGGCCTGCGTGGGGCAGACTTCAATACAGCGCGTGCAATTGCCGCAGTGGTTGTCTTCCGGCGTATCTATGGGTAGCGGAAGGTCGATAAAAATTTCGCCCAGAAAAAACCACGAGCCATGTTCGCGCGACAGCAACAGAGTATGCTTGCCGCGCCAGCCGAGCCGGGCCTTGTGCGCCAGCTCTACTTCCAGTATCGGCGCACTGTCCGTAAACACCCGGTATTGGAAGTCACCCGCTTCGGCGCGAATTCTTTCCGCGAGCTTTTCCAGCCGATTGCGCAACACCTTGTGGTAATCGCGCCCCAGCGCATAGCGCGAGATAAAAGCGCGCCCCCCTTCCTGCAACACCTCCCGGGCATCTTTCGCATCCGGCGGGTAATAATCCATGCGCAGCGAAATGACGCGTAACGTGCCGGGCAGAAGCTCGGCTGGGCGGCTGCGTTTGGTGCCGTGTTTTGCCATATAATCCATATCGCCGTGATGGCCGCGCGCCAGCCATTCCATCAGGCGTATTTCGGCCTCGCCCAGTCCGGTATCACTGATACCCACTGCCTGAAAGCCGAGCGCCCTGCCCCATTCCTTGATGCTGGCGGCGAGTGCTGCATAATCTGTCTGAGAGGTTTCATTTTGCATAAACGAGATCATAGCCGAAGTGGGGTAAGCAGGCATTCCGCCATGAGGCGGAAGCTCGCAGTAACCATACGGGCATAATAAAGGTACCACGTGATGATGGAGTCCACCATGCACGCCCCCCACCCTAACCCTGATGAAACTACTAGCCATTCGACTAAGCCCGCAAGCGGGCAAGTCGCTGGTTATCCCCCGCAGTGCGTGGCTGTTGCCGATTTATCGGCTTTACAACCACGGCCTACCCCTTGCGCGCGCGCGGGAGAGGGGACGAATGAGCGCTGCGCGAATCTCTCATTACTGCTGGCCGACGAAGCTGCCACTACAGCCTTTGCCATGCGCCTGGCAGGCTTGCTCAAGGCTGGCATGGTGGTGTATCTGCGCGGTGACTTGGGCGCAGGCAAAACCACACTGGTGCGCGCACTGC
>JAQTOM010000035.1:1810-16920 GCA_028713345.1 Gallionellaceae bacterium
CTGCTGGCCGACGAAGCTGCCACTACAGCCTTTGCCATGCGCCTGGCAGGCTTGCTCAAGGCTGGCATGGTGGTGTATCTGCGCGGTGACTTGGGCGCAGGCAAAACCACACTGGTGCGCGCACTGCTGCACGCAACAGGCTTCACGGGACGCGTGAAAAGCCCGACCTATACGCTGCTTGAGCAGTATGAAGTGCATGGAGTACACTTGCGTCACTTCGATCTGTACCGCTTCCGCGACGAGAACGAATGGGAAGCCGCCGGATTTCGTGATGAATTTAACGGCAGCAACATATGTTTGGTGGAATGGCCGGAAAAGGCACCGTGTCTGGTGCCACAGGCAGATATGGAGATCATGTTCGAAATATTACCCGTTGGCCGCAACATCACAATCTGTGCCAACACCGCGACAGGCAGGGAATGCTTAATATCATTGCGAAACTAGCCTTATTGTTGCTGTGCCTGCTCTGTCTGCCGCATGTGCAAGCAGCCACCGCCATCAGTTCCGCACGCGTCTGGCCGGCGCAGGAATATACCCGCCTGACACTGGAATCACCCGCACCGGTCCGCTACAACCTGTTCAGCCTGCATAACCCTGAGCGGCTGGTTATTGACCTGGAAGATATCGAGGTCAATAGCGCCCTCAACGACCTCTCCAGCAAGATCGGCAACAGCGACCCCTACATCAAGAGTGCGCGCGTGGGCCGCTTCAAACCGGCTGTGGTGCGGCTGGTACTGGACCTCAAGGCAGATGTAAAACCGCAACTGTTCAACCTCAAGCCCGTTGCCAACTACGGGTATCGCATGGTGTTGGATATTTATCCTGCCGTTCCGGTTGATCCGTTGATGACACTGGCACTCAAATCAGAAAGCAAGCTGCCAGAAATGCCTGCCGCACAAGAAGAAACCGCCAGTACAACTGTCTTGAGCAATGCACCTGTTGCGACCAACACACCCGCACCATCCGACACACCTGACAGGCATGGCAAATTTGCCGCACCTGGTGATGAAACTCGCCATGCCCGTTTCCCCCTATCCGACTTTCCCCCGCAGGCGGGAGAAAGGGCAAACGAATCGCTACGCGAGTTTCATGCTAACCCACCCAATACTGCGGAAGTTCCTGACGCCGAAGCGCCCTTGCCAACGGCACCCGGCGCGAGTGCCAGGCTCGATAAGCATGCCGTAAAAGGCAACCCTGAAATCAGCACCCGCATATTAGTCATTGCCATTGATGCCGGGCACGGCGGCGAAGACCCGGGTGCACACGGGCGCGGTGGCACATTTGAAAAACATGTCACGCTGGCGATTGCACGCAAACTGAGCGAACTGGTGAACGACACACAGGGGATGCGCGGCATACTCATCCGCGACGGTGACTATTTCATCCCGCTCGGCGGACGCGTAATGAAAGCGCGCCAGGTACACGCCGACCTGTTCATATCCATCCATGCCGATGCTTTCATCAAACCGGACGCACGCGGTTCCTCGGTATTTGCCCTGTCCGAGCGCGGAGCCACCAGCGCCACCGCGCGCTGGCTGGCAAAAAAAGAAAACGAGGCCGACCTGATCGGCGGTGTGAACATCGCGGTAAAAGACCCCTACCTCGCGCGCACTCTGCTCGACCTTTCACAGACTGCCACCATCAACGACAGCCTGAAACTGGCCAAGCACATGCTGGGTGAGCTTGGCAGCATCAACACCCTGCACCGCGGCTTTGTCGAACAGGCCGGTTTTGCCGTGTTGAAATCGCCCGACATTCCCTCCGTGCTGGTCGAAACCGCCTTTATCAGCAATCCTGCCGAAGAGAATCGTTTGAACAACGAAGCCTATCAGGAGAAGCTGGCGCATGCCATCCTCAGTGGCATCAAACGCTATTTCGCCCGTAACCCGGCGCTCTCCAGGCCGCATCTGGCTCAAAACGACTAACCGGCTCCACCGGGTGCGGCAATTTGCCGCAGGGGCAGGCAATAGTATTTCTCTTACAATCGCGCTTTATTTTATTTTTGTGAGAGAAGAATCATGCATTCCGCCAACTTGCGCACCGGCGCACTCGCCCTTGCATTATTAGCCACACTCTGCGCCGGCAATGCACAAGCCAGTTGCGGCAGCACTGCCTGTTCGATCAATACCAACTGGGATGAACATGAATTGAGCCATCCCGGATGGACTGTGGATTTGCGCTACAGCTATAGCCGTGCCGGCACCCTGCGTTCAGGCAGCAACAGGATTGCCGCCAACCCCACCAACCCTGCATTGGCATTGGGTTCTGAAGTAGAGAATCTGCGCACGATCAATAAACTGGTAACCGCCGTCGTGGACTACACACACGATGAACATTGGGGCGTGATGCTGCAGCTACCCTACGTCATGCGCGATCACAGTCACTCGCTGGCTGACCCCGTCGCTCCCGGCTACGACAGTTTTACCGCCAGCGCCTTGGGCGACGTCAAGGCAGTGGGACGTTATCGCTGGACGCTGGATGAATCCAGCCGTTCCGGCATGGGCATAAAGTTTGGCTTGAAACTGAACACCGGCAGAAAAGATTTCCTGCTAGCCAGCGGCACACTGCCTAACGAGGTAACCTTGCAACCCGGCAACGGCAGCACCGACCTCATCCTGGGAGCCTTCTGGCAGCAATCCACTCCGGGCAACAACTGGAGCTGGTTCGCGCAAGGCACCGCACAAAGCTCCATCAGCTCGCTCCCAACATTCCGCCCCGGCAACCAGTTCAACCTCGACGGCGGCACGCGCTACGCATTCAGCAACAACCTGAGCGGATTGCTGCAACTCAACGCACAATGGAACAGCAAGGACTCCGGCTCTGCTGCTGCCCCAGATGCCACTGGAATACCGGGATCGGCCACGGGTGGCAACATCTTTTCCCTCACCCCGGGATTGAGTTATGCGCTGACTCCCGGCACACAACTGTATGGCTTGCTGCAATTGCCGGTTTACCAGTACGTGAATGGCGAACAGCTCACCGCAAATTCATCTGTCACAATTGGCGTCAGCCACCGCTTCTGATCCGGTATTCCTTGTGAAACAAAAATGGCGCTTTGTTCAGCGCCATTTCTTCATCCAAAATCCAACCAGAACTAAGCCGGGAACACACCCGTTGAAAGGTAGCGGTCGCCACGGTCGCACACGATGAACACGATGGTCGCGTTCTCGACACGCCGTGAAACGCGCAATGCCACTGCCAGTGCGCCACCTGATGAAATTCCGCAGAAGATGCCTTCCTCGCGCGCCAGGCGGCGCGTCATTTCCTCCGCTTCCTGCTGGCTGACATATTCCAGTTTGTCCACGCGCCCGGGATCGTAAATCTTCGGCAGGTAGGCTTGCGGCCATTTGCGGATGCCGGGAATCTGCGCGCCCTCCTCGGGCTGTACGCCGATGATCTGGATGTTTGGATTCTTTTCCTTGAAGAAGCGCGAGCAGCCCATGATGGTGCCGGTGGTGCCCATGCTGCTGACAAAGTGCGTGAGCCTGCCCCCGGTGTCACGCCAGATCTCCGGCGCGGTGCCTTCGTAGTGTGCCAGCGGATTATCCGGGTTGGCGAACTGGTCGAGGATGATGCCGCGCCCCTCGGCGCGCAATTTTTCCGCCGTGTCGCGCGCCAGTTCCATGCTGCCTTCCCTGGAAGTCAGCAGCAGTTCCGCGCCGAACGCGCGCATGGTCTGGCAGCGTTCTACGCTCTGGTTCTCCGGCATCACCAGTATCATCCTGTAGCCGCGCATCGCCGCCGCCATTGCCAGCGCGATGCCGGTGTTGCCGCTGGTCGCTTCGATCAGCGTAGCGCCCGGCTTGATCTCGCCGCGCGCTTCGGCGCGCATAATCATCGACAGCGCCGGACGGTCTTTCACCGAACCGGCGGGGTTGTTGCCTTCCAGCTTGGCCAGCAGCACATTGCCGGTGGCGCCCGGTATGCGCTTGAGCCGAACCAGGGGGGTGTTGCCTACAAAATTCTCGATGGTGGAATACATTACTTGGGAAGGGCCTTGAGGTAGTTGATAAAATCCAGCGGCGGCATCGGCTTGGCATAAAAATAACCCTGCACGAAATCGCAACCGATCTGCTTGAGTATGTCACGCTGCTCCGCCGTCTCCACGCCTTCCGCGATGACCTGGATGCCGAGCTTGTGCGCCATGACGATAATGGCCTCCACCAGTGCAAAATCATTCTTATCAAGCGCAAGGTCGCGCACGAACGATTTGTCCACCTTGAGAAAATCCACGTCCATCTTTTTCAGGTAGCTGAGCGAAGAATAGCCCGTACCGAAATCATCCAGGGCAATGCTGCAACCGGCTTCGCGCAGGCGTGTTATTTTCTTGCGCACATCGGAATTATCATCCAGCAATGTTCCTTCGGTGATTTCAAGCGTGATATTCCTGGCAGGGATGCCTGCCTCATGCAGCAACGTGATCCATGAATCAAAATTCGTCTGCTTGCCTGAAATCTGGCGCGGTGAGAGGTTGATCGCCACACTGATCGGTCGCTGGCAGATTCCCTCCCATACACGTATCTGGTGTACCGATGACTCGAATGCGAACAGCCCGATTTCCCCGATAATGCCGATCTCCTCGGCCAGATTGATGAATACATCCGGCCCGACAAATTTTCCCGCCGGGCGGTGCCAGCGGATCAATGCTTCTGCTTTCACCAGCTCCGAGTTTGCCAGGTCATGGATGGGCTGGAAATACATTTCCAGCTCGCCTTTCTGCAAGGCCACGCGCAACTCGTTGGAGAGTTGCAGGCGCTGCTGCGAGGCATCTTGCATGGTGGACGTATAATAACTGAAGCGGTTTTTCCCCAGCCTCTTGGACTCGTACATGGCCTGGTCGGCATTCTGCAACAATGCTGCGCTATCGTTGCCGTCGAACGGGAAAATGGTGATACCCACGCTGGCCGAAACATAGCCGATGTCCTGTCCCAGATCGAACAGCATGGCGAGGTTGTCAATGATCTTTTGCGCGACCGTATCGACTTCGCGATTGGACTTGATATATGGCAACACCACGGTGAACTCATCGCCCCCCAAGCGCGCCACTGTATCCACCTCACGCAGGTTAGTCTGAATGCGCCGCGCTGCCTCACGCAACAGATTGTCACCCTGCTCATGACCAAGCGTATCATTGATCTCCTTGAAATTGTCGAGATCAATAAAAAGCAGCGCCACCTGTGCTGAATCGCGGTGTGCCTTCTTGAGCTCCTGCTCCAGCCGGTCATGAAACAGGCGGCGGTTGGGCAAGCGCGTCAATTCGTCAAAATTTGCCTGGAAGTGGATCGTTTCCTGCGCTTCCTTTTGCTCCGATATGTCGCTTATCACCCCGATGTGGCGGTAAATATCGCCCTGTTTATCGCGTACCACGCTGATGGAAAGCCAGATCGGGAACGCTTCTCCACCCTTGCGCCTGTCCCAAATTTCTCCCTCCCAGTGGCCGTCCTGCTGGATCGCTTGCCACATATCCCGGAAGAACTCTGCATCGTGATAGCCAGACTTATTAAATCCGGGCTTGCGTCCGATCAATTCATCGCTGCTGAAGCCGGTTATCCTGCAGAAGGCCGGATTGACCGAAATGATGGAGTTCTCGCGATCAGTCACCACAATGCCCTGCGCAGTCGACTGGTAAACCGTTTGCGCCAGCAGAAGCTCCTCTTTGGAAGCATTATGCTCGGCGATTTCCTGCAGCAGATGAACATTGGTTTCCTCTAGCTCGGCAGTGCGCTGTTGCACTGTATCTGCCAGCTCTTGCCGTTCGGCAAGGAGCGCATTCTGGGTTTGCTCCAGGCTGCCCGCCATCTGATTGAAAGATTTAGCCAGATCACCCAGCTCGTCATTAGCCGAATGGGGAGGAATGCGTTTTCCCAGGTTCCCGCCCGCAATTTCGCCCGACAACTGGGTGAGTGTTTTGATCGGACGCACGATGGAGCGCCCCAACCATAACGCCACCAGCCCGACCAGCGCGATGATGGCCAGCAGCAGTGCATTGCCCCATTGCTGCATCTTCCTGATTGGGCGGAATGCTTCGTCCGTGTCAATCTTTACCACGACACCCCATTCGGCGCGCGGCAGATAACCCCACGCGGCCAACACCTCCTGCCCGCGATAATCCCGTCTGACGCCTACCCCCTTCTCGCCATCTATTGCGCTAAAAAGCGCAGCATTGGTACCTCGGGAAACCTTCAGTTCCAGCGGCTTCGCCTGGCTGGTGCGCAATGGCGCCACTATTACGGCATCGCTGCCGGCACGCTGGACAATCACCACCTCGCCCGACTCCCCCAGTCCGGAAGAACTGCTGGTCAGTTTGTTTACGCTGTCCTGTGAAATCTGGATCGCCAGCGTACCCATCAGGCGGCTGCCGTCCATGACGGGCGTGGCGATAAAGGCAGCCGGGGCTGCCGAAGGTTTATATATTTCATACTCCGATAAACCTGTACTCAGCGTCTGTTGTGATTCGCGCACCACCCTGCCTAACGGAGTATCGCGATACGGCCCGGTAAACAAGTTCGTACCCAAATCCGGCTCCTCCTTGTTCGTCAGCAAAATCTCGCCGGATGGGTCAATCAGAAACAAATCATAGAAAGCTTCGAAATCGCCAATGTTGTCGATCATTTCCAGATAATGCTGGCGCAACTGGCGATACTGCGGCGCAGCAACCCTTTTTTTATATTGGGTCTCCAGTTTCTTCAGCATGTTCTTTGTATCGGACATTTGCGCCAGCAGTTGCGCATTTTCCTGCATGTCAACAATCTGGCTGTCGATCTGCGTCATCTTGTTGAGGGTCGTTGCCTGGAGATGGTCGGCAATCGACTCGCGCATGACTTCGCCGAAGTATCCCGTCAACATCTGGTGCAACGCAACCAGCGGGAATACCGCCATCAGCAGTAAAGCCAGCCATAACCGTGGGGTAATGCCAAAGCGCATCATGGCTGCCCCTCGCGCTTTAACATGCGAGCCCATTGCTCACGCGTGCGGTATCCCGGAAAAGGTTCCGGGGCAATGAGCCTGGAGGATTCCCATACGATGTCGAATTGCCCATCGGCGCGGACACGGCCTATGCGCGCCGTCTTCCATGTGTGTCGCGTGTTGGCGCCAACCACAACGATACCATTCGGCGAGCGCAGGCTCTGCCATGAAACTGCATTGTTGACTACATCGGCTTTATCCGAATGTGCACTCAGCACCGCCTGCTTCCACAACTGCACCGCCGCGTATGAAGATTCCATCGGATCGCCAATGGTACGGTCGGCGCCATAGCGTTGCTTGAACGCCGTTACGAAAGCCTGGTTAACCTCGTTCGGCAAGCTCTGGAAATAACTCCATGCGGCATAGTGGCCGGCAATGTCCGGCAATCGGGAAAACCCTGCTTCCGCCAGGCTGAAAGAAAATACCGGCATCGTTCTGGCGCTTAGTCCGGCTTGGTGGAACGCCTTGAAGAAAGCCTCGTTGCTATCCCCGTTGATGGTGTTCAGCACGACTGCCGGGTGCAGTTTCACCAGGTCGTCGATGACCGGAGCCACATCATTGCTACCCAGCGGCAGATAGCGCTCCCCCAGTATCTTGCCGCCTTGGGAGAGAATGAGATCCTTGATAATCAGGTTTGCCGTACGCGGAAACACGTAATCCGAACCGACCAGGTAATAAGTCTTGCCCAGGTTATCCAGCGACCAGCGTATTGCCGGGACGATCTGTTGATTGGGCGCCGAGCCGACATAAACAATGTTGGGCGATAACTCCATGCCCTCATATTGCAGCGGATAGAACAACAGGTGGTGGTAGCGCTCGACCACCGGCTTCACCGCCTTGCGGCAAGCCGAAGTCCAGCAACCGAACAGCGCACTGACATGCTCTTCGCTTATCAGGCGTTCCGCTTCACGCGCGCAGAAATCCGCATCGGAGCGGCAATCGGCCACCACGGGCTGGACAGGCCGCCCGAGCAAACCGCCCGCCGCATTGATTTCATCGAAGGCAAACTGCAGCGCGTCGACCATGGGGCGCTCGCTTGTCGCCATATTGCCCGTAAGCGAGTGCAGCACTCCCACCTTGATCGGCTTGGGCGCACGTTTTGATGTAAACACCACCACCTCGGCTGCTACCAGCACAACCAGTATGCCGATCCAATATGGTTTGGAAAATTTCATGCCGTGATTCTAGCCCATAACCCGCATGTACCGCACCTTGGTATTCGAGAGGTTTTCAATAGCGGGTTCCAGTCATCTGGCATTCAAAAATATTCGGGGAAATCCCTATGCTGGAAGCTGGCTGTTCTGAACATGCAATGCGTCAGCCACGACCTGACGCGTAAGATGCGGCGCAAACAGCTCGATGAAGTGATAGGCATAGCCGCGCAAATATTCGTTGCGGCGGATGGCAATGCGCGTGATGCTGGGCTGGAACAAATTGCCGGTATCCATCATGCGCAGGTACTTGTCCCGTTCCGGGATGAATGCCATCTGGGCGAGTATGCCGATACCCAGGCCCAATTCCACATAAGTCTTGATCACGTCCGCATCGATGGCGGTGAGCACGATATTGGGGGTGAGTTTGCGCGCCTCGAAGGCGGCATTGATCTTGCCGCGCCCGCTGAAGGCGAAGTCGTAGGTAATGATGGGATATTGCGCGATCTTTTCCAGCGTCAGCTTTTTTTCCGCCAGCAACGGGTGTTTGGGCGGCGTAATGACGCAGTGGTGCCATTCATAGCACGGCAGGGTCGCCAGTTCGTGGTACATGGCAAGGCTTTCCGTGGCGATGGCAATATCCGCCTCGCCATTCAACACCTGCTGCGCAATCTGCATCGGGCTGCCCTGGTGCAGGCCGAGCTTGACCTTGGGATAGCGCTTGATGAATTGCTTGACTATGACGGGAAGGGCATAGCGCGCCTGGGTGTGTGTGGTTGCGATGGTGAGCGATCCGCTATCCTGGCTGCTGAATTCCTGCCCCACCTGCTTGAGGTTCTCGGCATCGCGCAGCATGCGCCGGGCGATGTCGAGGATGGCCTTGCCCGGTTCGGTGATCCCGGTAATGCGTTTGCCGTTGCGCACCAGGATTTCAATGCCGAGCTCCTCTTCCAGCAGCTTGATCTGCTTGCTGATGCCGGGCTGCGAGGTATAGAGCGCCTCTGCCGCATCCGAAATTTTCAAGTCATGCCGCGCAATCTCATTCAGATAACGCAATTGCTGCAAGTTCATGCCGGCTCCTTAATAACCATTGGTTATAATATATTAATATAATATCATTTAACCACGATATGGTTATACGTTACCATGCGCGCAGTTCCCGGAGACCCGCATGGATTGGCTTTATACATTTTCTGGTTTTATAGTCGGCTTTATCGTCGGTGTCACAGGCGTCGGCGGCGGCTCATTGATGACGCCGCTGCTGGTGCTGGTGTTCGGCGTCGCCCCGGCTACGGCGGTGGGCACCGACCTGCTGTATGCGGCGCTGACCAAGATGGGCGGCAGTTGGGCGCACAACAAACGCGGCACGGTGGACTGGAAAGTGGTCAAGCTGCTGGCGCTGGGCAGCCTGCCTGCGGCCCTGTTCAGCATGGCGCTGCTGCACCATTTGGCACTGGATGAAAAACACCTGAAGGCGTTGATCACCAGCGTGTTGAGCGTGGCACTGCTGCTGACGGCGCTGTCCCTGCTGTTCAAGCCCTGGTTGCAAAAGCTCGGGCGCAGCCCCGATGGCGCGGTGTATGAGCTGCATGCGCACCACTTGTCCGGCGCGACCATCCTGACCGGCGCAGTGCTGGGTGTGCTGGTGACCATTTCATCGGTCGGCGCCGGTGCGCTGGGCGTGGTGGTGTTGCTGTTCCTGTATCCGCGCCTGCCGACGGCCAAGATCGTCGGCACCGACATCGCGCATGCGGTGCCGCTGACGCTGGTTGCCGGGATGGGACATGCCGCGCTGGGCACGGTAAATTATGGGCTGCTGGGCAGCTTGTTAGTGGGGTCATTGCCGGGCATCTGGCTGGGCAGCCACCTCGGGGTGAAGATACCGGAACGGGTATTGCGCCCGATCCTGGCGACAATGCTGATTGTAATCGGCGGCAAATTGATGCTGTCATAAGAAAACCAAGGAGAAAACGCCGTGAGCGTGAATGCAACCAACCTGTCCGATCTCGATGAGCTAAACCGCTTTGAGCAATCGGTGCAGGCCTTTCTAGACGGCCACCTCGATGCCGAACGCTTTACTGCCATCCGCCTGCAACTCGGCGTGTACGGGCAGCGCCAGGAAGGCGTAAACATGCTGCGCACCAAGATACCGGGCGGGCGTTTGACGCCTGACCAACTGGATGCGTTTGCGGACGTGGCGGAAACTTATTCGCAGCACGGCATTGCGCACATCACCACGCGCCAGTCGATCCAGATCCATTTCATCCCGCTGGCCAAGACACCGGATGCGATGCGGCGCCTGGCGCAGACCGGCATGACCTCGCGCGAGGCGTGCAGCAATACGGTGCGCAATATGTCGGCCTGCGCGCTTTCCGGCGTATGCCCGCGCGAGCATGTGGATGTCGGCACGCATCTGGATGGCGCGGTGAAGCACTTCTTGCGCAACCCGCTTAACCAGCAGATGCCGCGCAAATTCAAGATCAGCTTCTCCGCCTGCGAAGCCGATTGCGCGCAGGCATTGCTGCACGATGCTGCCGTGGTGGCAACCACGAGGAACGGGCAACCCGGCTTCATGGTGAAGGCATGCGGCGGACTGGGGCATAAACCGCGCGAAGCCATCGTGGTGGAAGAATTCATCGCGGAGAGTGAATTGCTGTTCTCGCTGGAAGCGCTGGTGGCCCTGCACAACAAATATTCCGACCGCACCAAGCGCGCCAAATCGCGCATCAAATTCCTGATCGACCGTTTTGGCGAGGAAGGTTTCCTGGAAAAGTACCGCGAAGAATTCGGGCGCACCAAACAGGCGCTGGCCGGCCAACCCTATCCGCAGGGCGCATGGCGTGTACCGAGCGGGAAAGACATACCCGGCCCCGGCGCGCCGCGCAAATTATTCGCGCAACATCAGGCCGGGCTGTTCGTGCTGCCGGTTGCGCTGCCTGTAGGCGACATTACTCCGGTACAGTTGCGTGGCATCGCGCAGATGATGCGCGCGCAGGGACTGGATGAAATCAATACCACACAGGACCAGAACCTGGCCATCCTGAATGTTGCGCAGGAAAAGATTGCCGCCTTGCGCGCGGGCCTGGCTGCGCTCGGCCTGCGCGAACCTGTTGCGGGCGATAATGTGGTGGCCTGCCCCGGCACTTCGACTTGCCGCCTGGGCATCACCTCCAGCATGGTTGTTGCGCCCAAGCTGTCTGGCGGCGCCAGAGATTTGCGCATTCGCGTGTCGGGTTGCCACAACGGTTGCGCGCAACCGGAAACCGGCGACATCGGCATCTATGGCGAAGGCAAGCGGCTGCATGGCAAGCTGGTGCCGCATTATCAGATGTATCTCGGCGGCGACGGGACAATGGGCGGCAACGGCACCGGGCACGGCGCATTGGCGCTGAAAGGCCCGCTGGTTCCGGCGGCACGCATGGAACAGGCAATTGCGCGGGTAACGCAGGCGCACCGGGATAGCGGCGAAGAAAGTTTCTTTGCCTGGGTGCGTGCGCAACAGCCGGATTATTTCAAGCAGTTGCTGGCGGACATCACCGAAGTGAAAGCCGAAGATATCGCGAGCGTAATGCGCGACCACGGCAACACCAGCGATTTCCGCGTGATCAACCTGGGCGGCGGCGAATGTGCGGGCGTATCGCAAGTGATGATCGGGGCGAATTTCTTTGAGGCGGCGCACGAACGCGAATACCGCAATGCGCTGGTATTTCAGCGCAAATATGGCGAGGCCGCGCATTGCAGCGAGGCGATCTTGCGCCTGCTGGGCGATGGATTGGTACAATTGATGGGTGGAACGCGGCAAGACGGCATGGCGCAACTGGCCGGACAACTCAGGGAGAAGGTGCCCGGCGAGCTGGCTGACGAATTTGCGCGCCTGGTTGATTTGCTGAATGAAGCGCCCGAAATGAGCGATGCCATCCTGGCCCCGATCAACCGCGCGGTGGATGCGTGGACACTGAAGGCGGCGGCCTTCTGCTCCGCGCAGGATGAACAGCTCGATTTGAGCGAGGCCTTGCCAAAACATGAGTGAACTGAAAAACAAAACGGAGCGGGTCATCGCGCTGCTGAACGAGGCGGTGCGCGGCTACGCGCCAGTGGCTTTCGCCAACAGTTTGGGTGCGGAAGACATGGTGCTGACCGACCTCATCGCCAAACACCAGCCCGGCATCGCCATGTTCAGCCTCGACACCGGGCGCCTGCCGCAGGAGACCTACGACCTGATGCAGGCGGTGCGTGCACGTTACCCGGTGCCGCTGCACATCTACTTTCCTGACGCGGCGCTGGTTGAGGAATATGTCGCGCAGAATGGCGTGAACGGCTTTTACGACAGCGTGGAACTGCGCAAGCGCTGCTGCCATATCCGCAAGGTGGAGCCGCTGCACCGCGCGCTGGCAGGCAAGAAAGCATGGATCACCGGCATGCGCCGCGAGCAGGCGGCCACGCGCGGCAGCCTGGAAATATCCGCGTTCGATGCGGGCAACGGCTTGCAAAAATTCAACCCGCTGCTCGACTGGACGAACGCCGAAGTATGGGAATACATCAGGCAGCACGACGTGCCGTACAATAAGCTGCATGACCGTTTCTACCCCAGCATCGGCTGTGCCCCTTGTACGCGCAACGTGACGCCGGGTGAGGATATCCGCTCGGGTCGCTGGTGGTGGGAGGATCCGCAGAACAAGGAATGTGGCTTGCATGTGGGCAAGATCACACCGAAAGACAAAAACCAATGAGCCACAGAGCACACAGAGACCACAGAGAAAACCGCTTATCCTCTCTGTGTACTCTGTGATCTCTGTGGCAAAAATAGAGAGAGAATTATGAGTAGTCACACCTTTACCCATCTGGACGCGCTGGAAAGCGAATCCATCCACATCATGCGCGAGGTCGCGGCGGAATGTAAAAATCCTGCGCTGCTGTTTTCCGGCGGCAAGGATTCCATCGTCATGCTGCGCATCGCCGAGAAGGCCTTCCGTCCGGCGAAGTTTCCCTTCCCGCTGGTGCACATCGACACCGAGCATAACTTCCCCGAGGTGATCGCCTGCCGCGACAAGCTGGCCGCCGACTTGGGCGAGCGGCTCATCGTGCGCTCGCTGGAAGACTCGATCAAGCGCGGCACTATAGTGATCAAAGACCCGGACAAGCCGCGCAACCCGTACCAGTCCGTGACACTGCTGGAGACCATCGCCGAGTTCGGCTTCGACGCCTGCATGGGCGGCGCGCGGCGCGACGAAGAAAAGGCGCGCGCCAAGGAACGCATTTTCTCGTTCCGCGACGAGTTCGGCCAGTGGGACCCGAAGAACCAGCGCCCCGAGCTATGGGACATCTACAACACGCGCGTGCATGCGGGCGAGAACATCCGCGTGTTCCCGATCAGCAACTGGACGGAAATGGATATATGGGAGTACATCGCGCGCGAAAAACTGTACATCCCGGAAATTTATTATGCGCACGAGCGCGAAGTGATCCGGCGCGGCACGGCGGTCATCCCCGTGTCGCATCTGGTGCAGCCCAAGCCGGGCGAGAAGGTGGAAGTGCTCTCGGTGCGCTTCCGCACCGTGGGCGACATGACCTGCACCGCACCGGTGGAATCCACCGCGCGCAACGCGCAGGAAATCATCGAAGAAACTTCCACCACGCGCATTACCGAGAGGGGTGCTACGCGCATGGACGACCAGACTTCTGAAGCCTCTATGGAGCTTAGAAAAAAGGAAGGGTATTTCTAGGGCTGTCATTCCCGCGCAGGCGGGAATCCAGTCAGAAGAGAAAATTTTCCGCATCGCGGGAAAAACAAAAAACATGTTGAATAAAACCGCTGGATTCCCGCCTGCGCGGGAATGACAAAGCCGGAAAACTTGAGGTTTAAATTATGAGCAATACAACACAACTACTCCGCTTCATCACCGCCGGCAGCGTGGACGACGGCAAGAGCACGCTGATCGGGCGGCTGCTGCACGACTCGAAATCCATTTTCGAAGACCAGCTTTCCGCCATCTCCAAAACCAGCGAAAAGCGCGGCATGGCCGCCGTCGATCTGTCGCTGCTCACCGACGGCCTGCAGGCCGAGCGCGAACAGGGCATTACGATTGATGTCGCATATCGCTATTTTGCGACGCCCAAGCGCAAGTTCATCATCGGCGACACGCCGGGTCACGAGCAATACACGCGCAACATGGTCACCGCCGCGAGCACGGCAAACCTGGTGGTCATCCTGGTCGATGCGCGCAAGGGCGTGCTGACGCAGACGCGCCGCCACACCTACCTCGCCAGCCTGGTCGGCGTGCCGCACATCGTGCTGGCCGTGAACAAGATGGACATGGTGGGATACTCGGAGGATACCTTCAACGCCATCGTCGCCGAATACCGCGCCTTTGCCGCGCAGCTCGGCATCCATGATGTGACCTGCATCCCCATGTCCGCCTTGAACGGCGACATGGTGGTGGAGCACGGCGACAACCTGGGCTGGTACAAGGGTGCGCCCTTGCTGGAGCTTCTGGAAAATGTGGTGATCGATTACGACGTGAACACCGCCGACTTCCGCTTTCCGGTGCAATGGGTGTGCCGCCCGCAGACGCAGGAATACCACGACTTCCGTGGCTTCAGCGGACGCATCGAATCGGGCGAGATAGCGGTCGGCGACGAGATCACCGTGCTGCCATCGGGCCGCACCAGCAAGGTAAAAGAGATCGTCACCTACGACGGCAATTTGCAGCGCGCCTACGCACCGCAATCCGTCACGCTCACGCTGCAAGACGAAATCGACATCTCGCGCGGCGACATGTTCGTGAAGGCAACTGCCATGCCGCAAGTATCGAAGGAATTTGAAGCCATGCTGTGCTGGCTGTCCGAATCCCCGCTCGACCGCAACCGCAAATACATCATCAAGCACACCACGCGCATGGTGAAAAGCCTGTTCTCGCGCCTCGATTACCGCGTAGACGTAAACACGCTGGCGCACCACGAAGCTGCCGTGCTCAACATGAACGACATCGCGCG
>JAQTOM010000109.1 GCA_028713345.1 Gallionellaceae bacterium
CGACCATTACGGAAGAGCAGGATGCCATACTGGTCGCCGAGAAGATTCTGTATGCCCTCGGACAGCCATTTGAACTGGCCGGCCATTGCCTGCACATCTCGGTAAGCATTGGCGTTGTCATCTATCCAGAGCACGGCAACGAAGAGAAGACGCTGTTCAAAAACGCCGACATTGCCATGTATCATGCCAAAAAATGCGGGCGCAACAATGTACAGACCTACCAGCCTGGGATGCCGCCAGCATAGATACTCTGCACCGCCAATTTTTGGAGTGATGTTTGGGAGTTTGTCCACCTCGAACATCCTGTGCGTGTTCCTGGCCCCCCAAGTCTTCCGCTTTGTCATTAAACCACCGTTATGGTTTAATCGCACCCATGGAATTTTCATTTAAAACCGTTGCCTTGATCGGCAAGTACAACGCGCCGGAAATCACCGGGCCGCTGTTGCGGCTGGCTGCCTTTCTCTCCGGGAAAGGCGTGGCCGTGGTGGTGGACAGCATCACGGCCGGCCATCTCGACCAGCATCCTTACCGTGCAATGGAACTGGGCGCGATGGAGGGTACGGTCGATCTGGCCATCGTGCTGGGCGGTGATGGCACCATGTTGAACATCGCGCGCACACTGGTGCCGTTCGGCATCCCTCTGGTGGGGGTGAACCAGGGGCGGCTGGGTTTTCTCACCGACATTTCGCTGGACACCATGCAGCAGACCATCGCCGCCATGCTGGAGGGCAAATTTGTCACCGAGCAGCGCATGCTGCTCGCCACGCGCATCCTGCGCGACGGCGCGGAAGTATTCAGTTCGCGGGCGCTCAACGAAGTGGTGGTGCATCGCGGCAATGCCAGCAACATGATCGAGTTCGAAGTGCGCATCGATGGCGAATACCTCTACAATCAGCGCGCCGACGGGCTGATCGTGGCGACCCCGACGGGATCCACCGCTTATGCGCTTTCCTCGGGCGGGCCTATCCTGCATCCCGGCCTGAACATGATCGAGCTGGTGCCGGTATGTCCGCACACCCTGAGCAACCGTCCCATCGTGGTGAAGAGCGAATCGCTGATAGAGATCCTGATGCACCGCTCCAGCAATGTACGTGTGCGCTTCGACAGCCATTCCTATTTTGATTTGCAGGGTCACGACAAGCTGGAAATTGCGCGTTACCCCATGCCGGTCAGCCTGCTGCATCCCGTGGGGCATAGCTATTACCACACACTGCGCGAGAAACTGCTGTGGAATAAGACCTTGTAATGTTGAAGTTCCTCAGCATCCGCGACTTCGTCATCGTCGATTCCCTCGAGCTCGATTTCTCTTCCGGCTTCACCGCGCTCACCGGCGAGACCGGCGCGGGCAAGTCCATCCTGATCGATGCGCTGTCGCTGGCACTGGGTGAGCGCGGCGACGCGGACATGGTGCGCGGCGGCTGCGAGCGCGCCGAGATCAGCGCGGGTTTCGATATGGCCAATCTGCCCAACCTGCAATCATGGCTGCGCGAACAGGAACTGGAAGGCGATGCAGACACCTGCCAGTTGCGCCGGATACTGGATGCCAGCGGGCGTTCGCGCGGCTTCATCAACGGGCGCAGCGCCACGCTGCAACAGATGCGCGAGGCGGGCGATCATCTGCTCGATATTCATGGCCAGCATGCGCACCAGTCCCTGCTGCGCCCCGATGCGCAGCGCGAACTGCTGGATGGGTACGGCGGGCTGGGGCGCGAGGCGGAGGCGATGGGGGCGCTGTTCCGCGAGTGGCAAAACATCCATCGCCGCCGCGCGCAACTGGAGCAGAACGCCGAGGCGGTGGCCGCCGAACGCGACCTGCTGCTGTTCCAGCGGCGCGAACTGGAAACGCTAAATTTCAATGAGCCGGAGTGGAACGAGTTGCAGGCGGAATATGCGCGCCTGTCGCATGCCGCCAGCCTGCTGGAAACCGCACAGTTCGGCGTGGAGACATTGAGCGAGGCCGATAGCGCCTGCCTCGCGCAGCTGAACATGCTGGTGTCGCGCGTGCGTGCGGGCATCGAATTCGACACGGCATTGCAGGACACGCTAGGCATGCTGGAGAGCGCGCAGAACGAATTGCAGGAGGCGGTGTATGCCCTGCGCCATTACCAGCAGAAGCTGGACGCCGACCCCGAGCGCCTGCGCGAACAGGAGCAGCGCATGGCGGCGGTGGTGGAGGCGGCACGCAAATATCGCGTCGCTCCTGAGCAGTTGCCCGCAGCCTTGCAGCGCATCGTTGCGCGCCTGGATGAACTGGGTGGAGATGCCGACCTTGCCGCGCTGGCGCAGCAGGAAGCTGCCGCGCGCGCAGCGTATCTGGCCGCCGCGAAGAAACTGGGCGCGGCGCGCAAGAAGACGGCGGAGAAATTGTCGCGTGAAATTACCGCCGCGATGCAGACACTGGCCATGCAGGGCGGCAGCTTCGCCGTGGCGCTGGTGCCGCTGGCAGAGGGGAATGTGCACGGCCTGGAGGCGGTCGAGTTTCAGGTTGCAACCAACCCGGACAGTCCGCTACGCAGCATGGCGAAGGTGGTATCCGGCGGCGAGCTGTCACGCATCAGCCTCGCGATACAGGTTGCCGCCAGCCAGGTGGCGACCGTGCCCACATTGATTTTCGATGAGGTGGACAGCGGTATCGGCGGGCGCGTGGCGGAAATCGTCGGGCAACTGCTGAAGCGTTTGGGGCGGCAACAGCAGGTGATGTGCGTGACGCATTTGCCGCAAGTGGCGGCAATGGCGGATGCGCAATGGCAGGTGAGTAAAACCACGCGCAATGGCGCCACGCTGAGCACCATCCGCGTGCTCAAGCAGGCGGAGCGCGTCGAAGAAATTGCGCGCATGCTGGGCGGGGTAAAGATCACCGAGACCACGCGCAAACACGCGGCGGAAATGCTGGGCATCGCGGCTTGATGTATCATGCCTGTAGGTCGGGTTAGGCGCGTTTTTTGCGCCGTAACCCGACGGATATCAGTCGGGTTACACCAGCAAGGGGTAGGCCGTGGTTGTAAGGGGCTAAAGCCCCAACAACACACGCACCGCGATAAAGCCGCTCTGACGACTTCTCACGCGGTTTACCGCGTAGAGAATCGCGTAACTTTGTTGAACCCGACCTACGAAATTGGATTTTAGAGATTAGATTAAGGCTTAATTTCATGCGTATCGAACTCATCATTATTTCCGTCCTGCTCGCTTCGTGCGGTGATTTGTCCATTCCAGGCCTGACGCCGCACAAGATTGAAATCCGCCAGGGCAACCTGGTTACGCCGGAGATGCGCGAGAAACTCAAGGTGGGCATGACGCGCCTGCAGGTGCGTGCGGCAGTGGGTACGCCGCTGGTTAGCGACCCTTTCCACGTCAACCGCTGGGACTACGTGTATCGCTTCGAACAAAAGGGCAAGGTGGTTGAGCAGCAACGCCTGACGCTGTATTTTGAGAATGACCGCCTGGCGCGCATTGACGATAGCAACATGCCTGCATCAAGCACACCTCCGGCGCAGACGCCGCAACCCGTGGTGGCAGCGTCAGTAGTGGCGGATGCAGTACCTGCCAGGATTGAAGTTGCGCCTCCGGTGCCAGCGGTGAAGCCCGAGCCTGCTCCAGAAGTTAAGCCGCTTGCCGCATCTGCCGGAGAGCAGGCGGTAGGCGATGCGGTGAAAGCATGGTCGGAAGCTTGGGCGGTACGTGACGTGGCGAAATATCTTTCCAGCTACGCCGGGGACTTCAAGCCTGCCGACGGGATGAGCCACGCGGCATGGGAAGCGCAGCGCAAGGAACGTATCGGCAAGGCAAAAAACATCAAGGTGGAATTGTCGGAGATCAAGGTGAATATGCAGGGCGAGAGCCGTGCCAGCGTGTTCTTCAAGCAGAGCTACAGCGCCGACAACCACAAGGACGTGGTGCGCAAGATCATGGGGCTGGAAA
>JAQTOM010000036.1 GCA_028713345.1 Gallionellaceae bacterium
TTGTCTTCGTTGGCATCCAGCTGCCAGAGCAGGTGGGCATCGAGCAGCAGGCGGTAGCGCGCTTCATTGGCATCCAGTTGCGCAATGTTTGCGGCGAGCGAAGCTTCCAGTGTGAGGCGGCGCGCAGTCAGTGTGTCGGACAGGCTGCTCTCGCCCAGGCTGTAGGCGCGGGCAACCAGTTCCACATTTTGCCGGATGCTGGCATGCGCTGCGCTTGCCTGCTGCCAGGTTGCATAATTGCTGACGGCCTGGGTGTGCGTGTTATACACATCGCCTTCCAGCCTGCGTTTGACTGCCGCCTCACGCTTGGCGGAAATCTCGGCCTGGTAGGCTGCGCCCTCTGCCGTTGCACTGCGCAAGCCAAGCGAGAGCGGCACGGAAAAGTAAACGCCGGTCACGCGCTCGTTGCCGCCAAGTTCAGAGGCATAGCGCACGCCCAGCGTGGGGTCGGGCATGATGTCGGCACGGCTGCGCTGGGCCAGAAGCTGCTGGATGCGGTTGTCGGCTTGCACCATGTCGAGTTCGTGGTTGTGCTGCAGCACGCGGTCTTTCCAGTTCGCAAAGTCGTGTTCCAGCGGTTGCGGCGTGGCAAGCATGGATTGTTCCGGCAAGGTCAGGCCCGGGAACTGCCGGGTGAGGTCGCTGGCGGCAATCTGGGCGCGTACCCTGGCCTGTTGCAGCGCGACGCTGGCTTGCGCCACGGCGGCTTGCGCCTGGTTCAGTTCCATCTTCGGCGCATCGCCCGACTTCACGCGCTTCTCGGTCATCTGCGCCTGTTGCCTGAGGATGTCCACCTGCTGTTGCCACTGGCTCATTTGCGCCTGTTCGCGCTGCCAGTTGAACCACAGGTGCAGCAGCAGGCGCCCGGCTTCGTGGCGTGCATCGCTCAGCGCATACTCTGCGCGCGCCACGCTTTCCGCGCCGATACTGCCATCCAGCTGCGCCTTGTTGAACAGGCGGAACGGACGCTCCAGCGCGACATCCCATTCCTTGAGTTTTTGCCCGCTGTTCACCACGTTGCGCTGTGCCGTTCCCGCGCGCAGGTTGAACTCGTAGTTGCCGCTGTCCCACTTGCGCTGGTTCGCGTGTTCCAGCTGGATGCCGGTTCTGGCTGTCTGCACGGAGAGGTTGTTGTTGAGTGCGGCCTCTACCTGCGCGGCTGGCGGCAGGTCGGGGTAGTTTGCTTCTGCCGCAACCGCGGGCGCGGCGAGCAGGGCGGTGAGTGCGATGAATATATTTTTCAAGCCAGCCTCCCGAATTCCAGCACCGGGGTGATCCAGTAGGCAACATCATGGTTGTGTTCTTCTTCCTTGAGATGTGCCACCAGCGCATGCGCATCGTCCAGGTTCATCACGGCGCGCATCTCGATGCGCTGCGAACGGCCGCGTACTTGCTCCATCACGCTGGGAAGCTTCTCCTGCTGGCTGTGGCCTTCAATACGTTCGACGGAAAAGCCACTCACCCATTCCGGGTGTTCCAACAGGTGATCGACCAGGCGTTCTTCCATGGACTTGTGGCAGACCAGGGTGAGGCAACAATTGAGCGTCTTCATGCTTTTTTCTCCACGCGTTCAATGCCGAAGCGGCGGTACAGGATCGGCAGCATGATCAGCGTCAACAGGGTCGAACTGATCAGGCCGCCGATGACCACGATGGCCAGCGGTTTCTGGATTTCCGAGCCGGGGCCGCTGGCAAACAGCAGCGGCAGCAGGCCGAAGGCGGTGATGCTGGCGGTCATCAGCACCGGGCGCAGACGGCGCTTGGCGCCTTCGGTGACCACGCGGGTGATGTCCATGCCCTCGGCGTGCAGCTGGTTGAAATAAGACACCATCACCACCCCGTTCAGCACCGCGATACCGAGCAGGGCGATGAAGCCGACCGAGGCCGGCACCGACATGTATTCGCCGCTGATCCACAACGCGAACACCCCGCCGGTCAGCGCAAACGGAATGTTGGTCAGCACCAGCACGGACTGGCGCGCCGAGCCGAAGGTGGCGAACAACAGCATGAAGATCAGGCCGAGCGCCACGGGAATCACCACGGCCAGCCGGGCTGCGGCGCGCTGCTGGTTTTCGAACTGGCCGCCCCAGGTAAGCAGGTAGCCGGGCGGCAGCTGGATTTGCCTGGCGACGGCGGCCTTGGCCTCCTCCACGAAGCCGACCAGGTCGCGGTCGCGCACGTTGGTTTGCACCACTACCATGCGCCTGCTGTTTTCGCGGTCGATCTTCACCGGGCCATCCACGCGCGACAGCCTGGCGACCACGGAGAGCGGCACGTTCTGGCCGCCCGGCACCGGCAGGGTGAGGGCGGAAAACAGTGCGGGGGACTGCTGCACGTCGGCTTCGCCGCGCAGCAGCAGCGGGGTGCGGCGGCCTTCCTCGATGACCATGCCGAGCTGGCGGCCTTCCACCTGGGTACGCAACGCGTTGCTGATGTCATCCACGCTCAAGCCCAGGCGACCGGCGGCGAGACGGTCGATCTCCACGCGGTAATACTGCACGCCGCTGTTCTTGACCGTGTAGGCGTCCTCGCTGCCCTTGACGGACTCCAGCACCTTTACCATCTGCTCGGCGAGGGAGTTGAGCCTGGCAATATCGGTGCCGAAAATCTTGATGGCGACATCGCCGCGCGATCCGGTGAGCATTTCCGACACGCGCATGGCAATGGGCTGGGTGAAGCTGTGTTCCACGCCGGGGAAGTTCACCATTGCCTTGCGGATTTCGTCGATGATGGCAGTCTTGTCCTGGTTGCGCCATTCTTCCTTGGGTTTGAGCACCAGAAAGTTGTCGGCCTCGTTCAGCCCCATCGGGTCCAGCCCGAGTTCATCCGCGCCGGCGCGCGAGACGATGCCCTTCACTTCGGGCACAGCCTTGAGGATGGCCGCCTGAATGCGCTGGTCCATCTCTGTCGTCTGCGCCAGGCTGATGGAGGGCAGCTTGGCGGTCTGCATGATGATGTCGCCCTCATCCATCTCCGGCATGAAGGTCTTGCCGATCAGCATGTAGACCCCGGCAGTCAATGCCAGCATGGCGACGGCGGCAGCCAGTACCGCGCGTTCCTTGGACAGCGCTCTGGTGAGCAGCGGCATATAGATGCCCAGCGTCTTGCGCACCAGCCAGGGTTCATCGTGGCTGGCTTTCTTGAGCAGGAAGGAGGACAGCATGGGGATTACGGTCAGCGACAGCAGCAGGGAAGCCGCCAGTGCGAACACAATGGTGAGCGCGACCGGGATGAACAGCTTGCCTTCCAGCCCCTGCAGCGTCATCAGCGGCAGGAATACGATAATGATGATGGCGACTCCGGCTGCCACCGGCGTGGTCACTTCCTTCACCGCACGATAGATGACGTGAAGATGCGGGATGTGGTGGCGGGTGAGAGCGAGGTGGTTGATAACGTTTTCCACCACCACCACGGCGGCATCCACCAGCATGCCGATGGCGATCGCCAGCCCGCCCAGGCTCATCAGGTTGGCGGACATGCCAAACTGTTGCATCAGGATGAAGGTGGTCAGGACGGCAAGCGGCAGGGTCAGCGCCACCACCATCGCGGCACGCAGGTTGCCAAGGAACAGCACCAGCAGCACCACCACCAGCACAATGGCTTCGGTGAGCGCCTTGGAAACAGTGCCGACAGCGCGCTTCACCAGGCTGCCGCGGTCATAGAACACCTTGACGGTGATGCCCTTGGGCAGGGTGGGCGCAAGCTCCTCCAGCTTGGCGCGCACCCCTTCCACCACCTTCTGTGCATTGGCGCCGCGCAGGCCGAGTACCAGTCCTTCCACCGCTTCGCTTTTGCCGTCTTGGGTGACGGCGCCATAACGGGTCAGATTGCCGATGCGAATTTGTGCAACATCACCGACGCGGATCGGGTTGCCGCCGATGCTGGCGACGACGATGTTGCGCACGTCCTGCAGCGTCCTGATGTTGCCTTCGGCGCGCACCACCAGCGCCTCGTCGCCATCGGTCAGACGCCCTGCGCCATCGTTGCGGTTGTTGGTCTCCAGTGCCAGTTGCAGCATGGCCATGGATAGTCCGCGCGCTGCCAGCGCGGTGTGGTCGGGAACTACCTCGAAGCTGCGTGCCAGGCCGCCCAGCGAATTTACATCGGCCACGCCGGGCAGGGTGCGCAGGGCAGGGCGGAGGGTCCAGTCGAGCACGGTGCGCCGCTCTTCCAGCGAGGCATGGTCGCCTTCCACGGTGAACATGAACATTTCACCCAGCGGCGTAGTGATGGGAGCCAGCCCGCCGGAGATGCCAGGGGGGAGGTCGCGCAGGGCGTTGTTGAGGCGTTCCGCCACTTGCTGGCGCGCCCAGTAGATGTCGGTGCCGTCGTGGAAGTTAATGGTGATGTCGGCGATGGCATACTTGGAAATGGAACGCAGCAGGCGCTGGTTGGGAATGCCCAGCATCTCCAGCTCAATCGGCGTGACGATGCGCGCCTCGACTTCTTCCGGGGTCATGCCGGGAGCCTTCATGATGAGTTTGACCTGGGTGGAAGAGACATCCGGAAAGGCGTCGATGGGCAAGTCGCGGAAGGACACTACGCCTGCACCGATCAGCAGCAGGGTGAGCGCCGCGACCAGCAGGCGCTGGGTCAGCGAAAATTCGACGAGTTTGGATAGCATCACTCGCCCCCGCCGATGCCCATCAAACTGGCTTTCAGGGCCGACACCCCATGTACGACGATTTTTCCATCGCCCTTGAGCTTGCCCGTGATGACGCTGTGCTGCGCGCCTTCGTGGAGCAGGGTGACAGCCTCGGCGCGGAAGCCCTTGGCGGTTCCGACAAATACCAGTGTTCTGCCTTCAACACGCGCCAAAGCGCTGTTTGGCACACTCCATTGCGCGCCGCTATCGGAGGCGGTGGCGATGCTGGCTTCCACAAACTGGCCGGGGCGCAGACTTGCAGCGCCTTGCTGGATCAGCGCGCGCAGCAGGATGGTCTGGTTGCCGCCGCTCAGGCTGCGCCCGATGGCGGTGAGCTTGCCGGTTGCGCCGTAAGCCGGAACGCTAACCGCAGCACCGACTTTCAGGCCACGGATGTTGGCCAGTGGCACCTGGATTTCCAAACCCAGCGGCTCCAGCCTGGCAACCTTGAATAGCGGCACGGCAGCGTCCAGACGCTGTCCCGCGCTGGCGGATTTTTCCAGTACCACGCCGTCAATCGGTGAAGTGACGGCAAGCAAACTGTTCAGGTTGTTGCCGGATTGCAGGCGGGCAATCGCGCCATCGGACATGCCGGACAGGCGCAGCATCTGCCTGCGTTCGGCCAAAGCCGCGCCGGCTTCGAGATGCTGGCTCCTGGTGGCGCGATAGCGGCTTTCAGCGATGATGCCTTCCTTCCACAGTTGTTCGTCGCGTGCAAGATTGTCGTTGGCAAGCTGCGCCTGGGTGGAGGCCTGCAGCAGGCCACGCTGTGCTTCGGCAAGGGCTGGGCTTTGCAGACGTGCCAGCAGTTGGCCTTTCTTTACGGCATCACCCACCCCGACCATGGTTTGTTCCACCATTGCCGGCAGCGGGGTGCTGATGATGAATAACTGGTTGCCCGGAATAATGACTTGCGCGGGCATGCCGGCCAGCTCACCCTGTTGTTGGGCGGGCAATGCGGCGGTGACGATGCCGAGGTCTTGTATCTGCCTGGCATTGAGTGTCAGGTCATCGCCTGCCAGGGCGGCTTGCGCAATACCCATGGCAAACAGAAAACAAGAAGTTGCTGCTTTCATAACAATCTCCATAATTTTGTGCGGTCGCTGTAGCGCAAGGCTTTATAACGTAGAGAAGCACCAAGTGAACAAGTCTGGCACGCCATGATTAACCGAGTCTTAAGTCGAAATGGCCGGTTTGGAGCGCGTTGCGACAGTCGCTTATACCGCCCGAGCCGGCGAGCGGGGCAGGGGAGACCGGTTCCTCTATCCGCGTGTATTCGACTGTGTCTCAAACCGCGCCAAATCCACCAGCGGCGGTGGCTGCCATCCCGGCTTGCGATGCTCCGCCACGACGTTGGTGAAAATGCCGCCGCGCACGTAGAATTTGGCGGTGAGGCGCATGAAGCGCGGCTGGGTGGCGGCGACCAGGTCATCGAGGATGCGGTTGGTCACGTCCTCATGGAAATGACCTTCGTTGCGGAACGACCACACATAGAGCTTGAGGCTTTTCAACTCAACGCATTTTTCATCGGCGATATAGTCGAGGATCAGGGTGGCGAAATCCGGCTGCCCGGTCTTGGGGCACAAACAGGTGAATTCGGGGATTTCCATGTGGATGTGGTAATCGCGCCCGGGCTTGGGGTTGGGGAAGGTTTCCAGGGTCTTGCCGGGGTGTGAGCTCATTTTGAATGCCTTGCCAATTCGGTTAGAATGCAACGCATTATATCGTTAGCCCGGCTCAACTCAAATTGCGCTTATCCCATATCAAACTTGCCGGTTTCAAGTCCTTCGTTGACCCCACGCATATTGCCCTGCCCGGGCAGATAGTCGGCATCGTCGGCCCCAACGGCTGCGGAAAATCCAACGTGATAGACGCGTTGCGCTGGGTGCTGGGCGAGTCGCGCGCCTCGGCCCTGCGCGGTGAGTCCATGCAGGACGTGATTTTCAACGGCTCTGCCAGGCGCAAGGCGGTGGGCCGCGCCAGCGTCGAACTGATCTTCGACAACAGCCTGGGCAAGGCCGCCGGGCAATGGTCCAGTTACGCCGAGATTTCCATCAAACGCGTGTTGCAGCGCGACGGCGATTCCAGCTATCACATCAACAACCAGCATGTGCGGCGCAAGGACATAACCGATATTTTCCTCGGCACCGGGCTGGGGCCGCGCGCCTACGCCATCATCGAGCAGGGCATGATCTCGCGCATCATCGAGGCCAAGCCGGAGGAGTTGCGCGTGTTTCTGGAAGAGGCGGCGGGAGTATCCCGCTACCGCGACCGCCGCCGCGAGACCGAGCTGCGCCTGGCCGATACCCGCGACAATCTGCTGCGGGTCGGCGACATCTGTTCGGAGCTGGAAAAACAACTCGTGCATTTGACCGAACAGGCCGAGGTGGCCAGGCAATACCGGGCGCTGGAAGGTCAGCGCGATACCACGCAACACCTGTTGTGGCTGGTGAGCAAGCAGGATGCCGAGGCGCGCCGTGCGCGTTTCACCCAGCAGATCGAAAAAACCAGAACCGAACTGGAAGCCGAGACCGCGCGCCTGCGCGCGGTGGAGAGCCAGCTGGAAAGCGCGCGCAGCGGGCATTACCAGCTTTCCGATACGCTGCATGCCAGGCAGGGTGAACTGTATGCCGTCAATGCCGAGATTGCGCGGCTGGAACAGCACATCACGCATTTGAACGACCAGCGCACACGCCTGACCCAGCAGCTGGCCAACGGCGACTTGCAGATGGAACAGCAGCGCGGCCAGTTGCAAGGCGTGCAGGGCCTGCTGGCGCACTGGCAACAGCAGCAACAGGAAGCGGCACTGCGGGTCACGTTATGCGAAAACCACGCGGAAATCGAAGTGCAACACCTGCCGCAGGCAGAAGCGGCGGCGCGTGCCGCACAGGAAGGCCATAACGCGGTGCAGCGCGAACAGCTTATGTTGCAGCAACAACTGCAACTGGCCGAGACACAGCGCGAGCACATCCAGCGCAACATGCAGCAACTGGATGGGCGCCGTTCACGTTTGTTACTGGAACAGGACAACCTGCCGCAACCCGACACCGAGGCGCTGGCGCTGGCGCAGCAGCAAGTCGCCGAACTGGAAGCCGAGCGCAATGCACAGCAGCAACAGTTAACACAGTTGCAGGAGCAGTTGCCTGCGGTGGATGCGGCACGGCGCAGCCACCGCGTCGCGGTGCAGGAGCTGGAGCGCCAACTGGCGCAGGTGGAAGCGAAGCTTGCCGCGCTCAAGCAGTTGCAGCAGCAGATTGATAACGACAAGAACCTGAAGCAGTGGCTGGTTAATCACCAGTTGGATAAGCTGCCGCGCCTGTGGCAATCCATCGGCATCGAGGCAGGCTGGGAAGATGCGCTGGAAGCCGTGTTGCGCGAGCGCCTCAACGCGATTGCCCTGAAGAGACTGGACGAGGCCGCCGCCTGGAGCGATGCGCCGCCGGGCAAGCTGGCGGTATTTGCGGCGGATGGGGTGCGCGGTTTAGCAGTGCGGCAGGATAACGGGCTGACCCCGCTGGCGCAGTACGTGCGCTGCACGGATGAGCAGGCTGCGCCCGTGGTCGCGGACTGGCTGGCCGGTGTGTATGCCACGCAAACACTGGCACAGGCATTGAGCCTGCGCCAACGCTTGCCTGCCGGTACCTGGCTGGTGACGCCGCAGGGGCATCTGATCGGTGCGCACAGCGTGCTGTTCCATGCGCCGGACAGCCAGGTGCATGGAATTTTGGCGCGCCAGCGCGAGATCGAACGCTTGCAGCAGGAAGTACAGCGGCAGGCGGCGGTGCTGGAGCAGGGCAAGCAACGGGCGGTGCAGACGGAAGAAACCTATCACGCCGTCGAAGGCCGCATCGCACCGCTGCGCACGGCAGGCAGTGAATTGCAGCAGCGCCAGCACGCATTACAGATGCAGATTCTGAAACTGACCCAGGCCAACGAGCGCAGTCACGAGCGCGCCACGCAAATTGCGCATGAGTTGCAGGAACTGGCCGACCAGTCAGCCGGTGAGCAACGCCAGCGGCAGGAGATCGCCGAGCGCATGGAGATCATGCGCGAAAAAATTGCCACGCAGCAGGCCGAGGCGGAGCAGGTGCGGCAGCAGGCTGCCGTGCAGGACGGGCGGCTGCGCGAACAGCGCGAGCGCTCGCAAAAGGCGCAGCACGAGTTGCAGGAAGCACGTTTCTTTGCCAAGACCTGTGCGGAGAAAATTGCCGATCTGGAACACAATCTGAAGCAGATCGGGCTGACGCTGGCGCAGCTGGAGCAGACCCTGGCGCAGAGCCGCGATGAATTGGCGCAACTGGACGACAGCGCCAGCAAACAGCAATTGCAGGAGGCTTTGCAGCAGCGCCAGGCGCGCGAACAGGCATTGGCAGAGGCGCGCAACGCGCTGGAGCATGCGACCCTCAATCTGAACAAGCTGGAACAGGAGCGGTTGTCCTGTGAACAAAAGTTGCACCCGCTGCGCGAGAAAGCCGGCGAACTGACGCTCAAGGAACAGGAAGCACGCCTGCATTACGAGCAGTGGGCGGAGCAGTTAACCGGCGTGGACGAGGCGCCGCTGCTGCTCCTGCTGGAAGGCGGCAAAGCCAAACCGAATGCCTTGCAGAATGAGCTGAATCGCCTGAATGAGGAAATCGCGGCGCTGGGTGCGGTGAATCTGGCGGCGCTGGAGGAATTGCAGACGGCGCAGGAGCGCAAGGCCTATCTGGATGCGCAGGCGAAGGATTTGACCGAGGCGATCGAGACGCTGGAAGACGCGATTCGCCGCATCGACAAGGAGTCCCGCGATTTATTGATGGCGACTTACGATGAAGTGAACCGGCATTTGTCCGAGATGTTTCCGGTGCTGTTCGGCGGCGGCGAAGCGCGCCTGGTGTTGACCGGAGAGGAAATCCTGGACAGCGGGGTGCAGGTGATGGCGCAGCCGCCGGGCAAGAAGAACGCCTCGATTCACCTGATGTCCGGCGGCGAGAAGGCGCTTACCGCGATTGCGCTGGTGTTCTCGCTGTTCCAGCTCAACCCGGCGCCGTTCTGCCTGCTGGATGAGGTGGATGCGCCGCTGGACGATACCAACACCGAACGTCTGTGCAGGCTGATCCAGAAGATGGCGCAGCATACCCAGTTTGTGTTCATCAGCCACAACAAGCTCACCATGGAACTGGCGCAGCAACTGGTGGGTGTGACCATGCAGGAACGCGGCGTGTCCCACGTGGTGGCGGTGGATATCGAGGAAGCGCTGCGCTTGCGCGACGACAGTACGATTGCTGCCTAGTCGCAGTTGCTGCTGATTTGTTTGCGTACTTCCTCTATTTTTTTCTGGCGTGTAGCATCGTCCATGACTCCGCGTTCGCCCTTGTCATTGTAGGTGGCGATACTGGGGCTTTTTTCCATAGCGATCAGATTGGCACGCAAGTCCACACAGTATTTCTGTTTGGACAGGACTTCTTCCTGTTGCTGGGCGGACTTCTGGGCGGCATCTTCCCTGGCTTTCAGGGTTTTCTTCCGTTCGGCTTCGCGCTCGACATAGGTTTTTTGTGCAGGCACGCCGCTGGCCGCTGACGGCATCATCAGGGTCTTCGCTTTTACATTGGCTGGCGGTGGCTCGTCAGAATAGTGTATCTTGCCATCGGCATCCACCCATTTGCGGAGTGCGCCGGAAACATGCTCTTTCCCATCTGCATCCACCCATTTTGTTATTTCGCCATTAGCACTGAGGCTGAGCAATAACAGGCAAATCGGCAGGTAACGTTTCATGTTGTGTTTTCCTTGTGAGTAATTCCACTAAAAGCTAATCTCGAACCGAGTGCCAATTATCCACGCATTCTTCAGGGCTGGATCCATATTCGTGTGCAAAATATACTGCACTGTAGGTTGCAGCGCAAACCAGGGGTTGATCTGCGCACGGTATAGGTCGCTTCCACGTTGGTTTGGTTGCTGTCGGCATTGTTGCGAGCCTGGTATTTTCCGCTGGCATGTGTATATGAAGAATTACATATTAGGGGTATGATAATCAATATGGTAGGTGTTGTACTTAAATAAAAATCAAGAAATTATTCTGAAACTGATTTTATCCGCTCACGGGCAAGCGGCAGACAGGAGCTAAACATGCAATTAAATCGATCTCTCTTGGGGGCAGGTATTATTCTGCTGGTTATGGCTTTACCATCCGTGGCACAGGAGGCGCCACATCCAGGGAGTGCTACAAGCGAAACGGCTACTGATCAAGCAGCGTCGATAGAAGGCAATACAGCACTAATCCGTATAGAACGCTTCGAAGTCAAGGGCAACACGCTACTCGACCCTGCGCTAATCGAAAACCTGCTGAACCCATTCAAGGGTGAGGGGCGCAGCTATACGGACATTCAGCGTGCGCTGGATGCGCTCGAAGGCGCATACCGCAGTGCCGGCTACAGCGCGGTGCATGTTGTCACTCCCGAGCAGGAAGTCACACAGGGTACGGTTATCTTCAGGGTCATCGAAGCAGTGGTTGGCAAGGTCGTCCTGAGCGGCAACGAACACTATGACAAGGAAAACATCAGGAGTGCACTGCCGGCACTGGCAGAAGGCTTTACGCCCAGTGCGCGCGAACTTTCCGAAAACGTCCGCCTGGCCAATGAAAATCCCACCCGCCAGCTCGACGTTGTGCTCGCCGTGGGTGAAGAAGAAAACACGGTAGATGCCAAGGTTAACGTAACAGACAGTTCGCCGTCCAAGGTTTTCCTCACGCTGGACAATACCGGAAGCCAGAGCACTGGCTTCTATCGGATAGGCGCAGGCATTCAGTACAACAACCTGTTCAATAGGGATCATGCCGCAACTTTAAACTACGTTACAGCGCCCGGCCGTATGAGCGAAGTCTCGCAATATACTGCCAGCTACCGCCTGCCCATTTATTCCACGGGAGACAGCCTTGACTTTATTGCCGCAAAATCTGACACCAACGCCGGTACTTCTCCCATCGTTGGGGGTACCTTGGCCTTCAGTGGCAAGGGGCATGTATATGGCTTGCATTACAACCACTACCTGCCGCGCCAGGGGGATTACTCTTCGAAGGTTGTTGGCGGGCTCGACTTCCGCGCCTATCTTAACAACTGCCTGCTGAATGGCGCTGCCATTTGTGGCGGTTCCACTGAGGACGTTACCGTGCATCCCGTCAGTCTTACCTATAACGGCACGCTGACTAAACCCGCCTACGTTGTCGATTATGCCGCCACCATTATGCACAACCTTCCCGGGGGGTCGCGCGGAGGCACCGGAACCTTCAACCTGGTGCACTTTGGCCCGATAGCACCGGGGAGTTCTGTAGCGGCGGGTTCCGGCGCCAATGCGGATTACAACATCTTGCGTTTGAATGGCAGCGTGGCGGGAGCATTGCCGCAGAATTGGCAATACCGCGTGGCCGGGAATGCGCAGTTCACGCACGACGTACTGGTTTCTGGAGAAACACTCGGCCTCGTTGGTGCGAATGCCGTGCGTGGTTTTGTTGAACGCGAACTCTCCAGGGAAAAAGGCTATGTCCTCAATGTCGAGTTCTATACCCCAGAACTGGCTCCCAAGCTGGGCATGCAGAATGGCAGTCTCCGGCTGCTTGGCTTTGTTGACAGGGCGAGCGGATGGAATAATTACCTTCCAGGCGATAGTGCAGATCGAACTCGCACCTCGGTGGGCAGCGTGGGTGTAGGTTTGCGTTTCAACTACAGCAAGAATCTCATGGCCAAACTTGATGTTGCCAGGGTGACGCAGACAGTTGCCAATGCCGCTGCCAGCAACAATAGCCTGGTGGGTGATAGGCGCGGGCACATCAGTCTGGTTGGGTCGTGGTAGTAAGCAGGCAGGGCGAAGAATAAGGATTTTGCTTATTGTGCGTATCGTGACTTTTGTAGTACTGTCATCCTGACATAACAGGAAATTATCCATATGGTTTTGCCTCGCTTTGATTGCGGCGAAGCAATGAGATGGTGATGATGGTAGAGGGAGGTTATGATGCGTAAAAATTTCATTCGCAAGGTTGCCCTAGTCGTATTGACCTGCTTCACTGGCCAGTCCGCCCTGTTTGCCAACCCGCTGGGTGGCGTGGTGGCCAGCGGCCAGGCGAGCATCGCGGCACAGGGCAATGTTCTCACCGTCACCAACACCCCGAACGCCATCATCAACTGGCAGAGCTTCTCCATCAACCCGGCGGAAACCACGCGCTTCGTCCAGCAGTCCGCCAGCAGCTCCGTACTCAACCGCGTCCTCGGCCCCGACCCTTCACAACTGCTCGGCACACTGACCTCGAATGGTCGCGTGTTCCTGATCAACCCCGCCGGTATCCTGGTGGGGCAGGGAGCGAGAATAGACGTGGCGGGATTTGTCGCCTCCACCCTCCACCTCTCCAATGCAGATTTCCTTGCAGGCAAGCTCAACTTCACGAACCCCTCTCCCGCCGGGGGAGGGGCAGGGGTGGGGGGCGTCGTCAACAATGGCTCCATCACCACCCCGAGCGGCGGCACGGTGTACCTCATCGCGCCGCAAGTGACCAACGCCGGGTTCATCACCACTCCGCAAGGCGAGACCATCCTGGCTGCGGGCGACACCGTGCAGCTCATCGACACCGGCACACCGGGGGTTAGCGTGCAAGTGACCGGCGCCAACAACAACGCCACCAACCTCGGGCAGATACTGGCCGACTCAGGCCGCATCGGCATGGTGGCCGCGACGCTGAAGAACAGCGGCACCTTGAGCGCCAGCAGCCTGGTCAACCAGGGCGGCAGGGTATTCCTCAAGGCCGCCAATCGCGTCGAGACGTCGGGAGCGGTTACGGCCAATGGCATCACTGGCGGCACGATAGAAGTGCTCGGCAATGAAACGGGTGTGATGGACGGCGCGACAGTCAGTGCGAATGGCGCACAAGGCGGTGGCACGGTGCTTATTGGCGGCGACTATCAGGGCAAGAACCCTGCCGTGCAGAATGCCCGAGTGACTTATGTTGCGGCCACTGCAACTATCAGTGCGGATGCCACTGACAGCGGTAACGGCGGCAAGGTGATTGTGTGGGCGGACGATACGACGAGGGCTTATGGCAACATCTCGGCGCGCGGCGGGGCGAATGGCGGCAACGGCGGGTTTGTCGAAACATCGGGCAAGAACTACCTTGACGTGGGTGCTATCCAGGTTGATCGATCCGCTCCGGCGGGGAAGGCGGGCACCTGGCTACTGGACCCGACCAACATCACCATCATGCACAGCGTCACGCCAGCCGAGATCAATATGACCGGTGTCTCGCCATTCCAAGCCAACCCGCCGACGGCGAGCAGTTCGCAGCTCTCCGACTACACCATCAACCAAGCACTATCTTCTGGCAACGTCATTGTCACCACGTCGAGTTCTGGAACGGCCAGTGGCGATATTACGTTCGACGCCTTATTGGGCGGTGCGATTGTGGTCAGCAACCCAGCATCGGCAGGACGCACCCTCAACTTCAATGCCGACCGTGACATAAAATTTGTTGGCGGCTCGACAATATTCCAGTCGTCACCGAGCACATCCATATTGGACGTGGTCTTGAACCCCGTCGGCAAGGTGACCACGGTTGCCGGTTCTTCGGTGACATTGGACGGCAATCTCGGGCTGACGCGGGCGTGGGTCGCCCTGGCGAAGACATGGGAAAACTTCGGCACACTGTCACTCACCAACAACGCCGCACTTCACATCGAGCATAATTATGGCGCGGGCGCTTCGACCTTGCACAACATGAGCGGCGGCATAGTCAATGTTGCCAGCACGCAAGGCTGGGCGATCTGGAGCAACAGTTGCTGCCAGGACGGCATCATTACCAACGATGGCACGTTCAACGTCACCGCGAGTACGGCATTCGAGGCGGCGTACAGCCAGTCTTCGTCGGGCATGCTCAATATTGCCGACACCAAGTTTCTGAATCTCCAGAATGCCATTGCACTATCCGGAGGCGTCAATCTCAACGCGACGGGTGCGCTGAGCATCAACGAAAACCATGGCACCGCAGCGTCGCTGAGCAACCTGACCTTCTCCGGCACGGGCGGCGCACTGAATGTTAGTGCGACCAAGACCGCGAACCTGAGCAATGTAAGTGCGTCAAACGTCGCTTTGACTGTCGACACCGGCGGGATAATCAACGTCGTCAATGGTAATACCGTGTTCAAGACGGTAAGCTTCTTGTCTGGCGGCACGCTTGGAGCCATGACCAACGGCACACTCGGCATTGCCTCCGGCAACTTCAGCGTTCCAACCGGGGTAGCTTACACCGGAAACATTGGCTATTCCGCCGCCGGAAACTTGACCATACCGACAGGCGCAAATATTTCCACCAGCGGCAACCTAGGTCTGACAGCTGGCGCAACGCTTGGGATCACCGATGCACAAGTGGTTTCAGGCGGCAACATGGCCGTTAATGTCGGCGGCAATTTGAACCTGACCGCCACATCGTCTTTTACGCAATTGGGAGCCTATGGCACCCAAGTGATCAACTTCACCGGCGCTGGGGCCGCTCACCTGATGAATATCCAGGGCGGCAATAATTCCTCTTACCACGGAGCCTCCGCCAGTGTTGAGTCAGCCAGTCTTCAGACGATTAATTACGACACTACGGGCGGCAGCACACTGGATATCCTCGTCGCCGGCGGCAGTGCCGTCAACAATGCCAATAACTCTTACGTTTACGTTAATAACATACAGACAGCTACACTCGTCTGTACAGCCTGTGCCACGTGGAACTGGGCTGATATCGGCAGTATGGGTGGTCAGAACATTACTGCTACGACGATTACGGTCAATGGCGGCGTTGGTGCCACTAATGCAGTCGCCGGCAACGGTAATTATGCAAATATCCAGAACAAGAGCACCAGTGTCGCCCAGACCATCACGACCACTGGCACCATCAGCCTGACCGGTGGTACGGCCCCCGGTTTCTTTAACCCTGCCTATCCTAACGATGGCGTCGGCAACGAAGCCGGCATCCATTCCGACGGGCTGCAAACGATCCACGCAGGCTCCATTGCACTGAGCGGCGGCGGAGATGCAAACACGCTCGGCGGCGCCTTCCTTACCGGCAAGGCGGGGCAGAACATCACGACCACCGGCGGTCTTTCCATGACTGGTGGCCTCAGCGCCGCCGCCGGCCAATATGGGTTGGGTACCCCGGCGATAATTGGCGAGCAGTACAGCGCGAATATTACCCTTAACGTCGGTGGCAACCTGGCCATGACAGGAGGCAGCGGCTCGGCCAGTCCGGCACTGATCGGCGCCGCAGGTGGGACTCCCGGCATCACTATCACAGCGGCCGACATATCCATGACTGCAGGGGTGGGGGCACCTTCCAAAATTGGCGTCCTCACGGGCGATCCAGCCGGGACGCTGTCCATGACTGCGACTACCGGCAATATCAGTCAGGACGCGTCCAGCGGCATCAATACGGACAGCCTCTCCGCGAGTGCCAATGCGGGTGCCATCAATTTTTCCGGACCGAATCTGGTCAATACGCTCACCACCCTGTCCGCCAGCGGCAACATTGCCTACGTTAGCGCAGGCGACATAAGTCTTGGGTTACTGTCTTCTGCCACTGGAGGTGTTTCAGTAACGGCTAACGGCGCGATCTACGACAACAACGGCGTCGGCATCAACAACATCACGGCATCCAATATCTATCTGACCAGTACCAACGGAGGCTTGCCTGGCCAACTGGCCATCAGTGCCGATACCCAAGTGGCAGCAGGAGGTAGCATTGCCGCCGATATTTCCTACGGCAGTTACTACGGCGGCATCCGCATCTACAACGTCGGCGCCACCACGGCGGCAGCGGATGCGCCGGGTTGGGTTTCGCTTGCCGACTATTCACTCAACGGCGGACCGGTCGCCTTCACTCATGTCGGCGATATCGGCACCAGCACCGGTATTTACGCTTCTACCAACCACGGGGACATCGCCATTCTGGTGCGCGGGACGCTGACCGAAAGCGAGAACATGTCTCTATCTACTCCGGACAGCGCCCTGATTGGCGCCACCGGGGATATGTATATGACTTGTTGTTTCAGCACCTCCGGCAACCTGGGCTTGGCTGCCGGTAATTTGCTGGATATCAGCGGTAGCGTTTATGCTGGCGGTGACCTATTGCTGGTTGCTCCCACGCTCAATATAACGGGCAGCACCCATTCGTCGCTGAACACCCAGATCATCGCCTCCAGCATG
>JAQTOM010000037.1 GCA_028713345.1 Gallionellaceae bacterium
GCCTGACGGCAAACATCTTGAGAAAGATGTACCACCATGACATCAGCGAAACCAGCAGCAGCATCCCCATCACCAGTTGCACCAGCACGCTGGCATTACTGATCAAATGCAAAAACGACAAATCCTGTGTCACATTCATTTCAGTCTTTCCATTGTTTACGCAATACTTCCGGAATACCCACCGGCTTGAAATTGTCCATGGCCACACACACCAGGTGAATTTCTGCCTCCACCAGTAACTCATCACCGCGCATGACAGATTGCAGCAGAGTCACGCGGCTGCGGCCAGCATCCTTGATCTGCGCACTCACCGCAAGCAGATCATCCAGCAGCGCGGGCTTGAGGTAATCCAGCTTGAGCGAACGCACCACGAATGCCACGCCGAATTCGTTCATCAGCCCGGCATTGCTGTAGCCATAGCGGTCGCGCAACCACTCGGTGCGCGCCCGCTCCATGAAATTCACATAGCTGGCGTGATACACCACCCCGCCCGCGTCGGTGTCCTGAAAGTACACGCGGATCGGCAGGGTGTAAACCTGCGTGTGTTTACTCATCATCCAGCAATTCCCAGTTCATCCCACGGCTCCCTGGCTGCGCGGTTGCGCCAGGCCGAGATGTTTGCAGGCATTCGCACATAAATTTAGTGAGCACCAGGCAGATAGGCCAGCCCAAGTTCTTCAGCGATTTCCTTAAGCCGTTTGTCGCGCGTCAAAATCAAAGCGGAATGGATGGCCGCGGCAGCGAGCAGATGCGCGTCTATGTAGCCTATGCCTCGCCCCATGATTTTATGCCGCCCAATGAAGAACAACACTTCGTCATCGGTAGCCGCAGTCAACCTTGGCAATGCCTGCAACATTTCCATCAGCTCCTTGCGGTTATCCAGGTTGCCGCAAGCCAGTTCACCGATTATGCAGGCATGCGTGCAAACCAGATCGGTCTGGAGCAGTGATACCAACGGCCTACCGGCCACCCGAAGGTGATCAATCCAGATGGAGGTGTCAACCAGGATCACCGGCCGGTTTTCCGGCGGCGCGGGATATCCCGCAACTGCGGCTCACTCCCACCCATCTGTGCCAGCCTGCGGGCGCTTTCGCGCTGGATTAGCGCGTTCAGTGCTTCGCGCAGGAGGACACTGCGTTCCCGCACACCGCAGAGGGCTTGAGCGCGGGAAACGAGAGATTCATCGAGGTTAACTGTGGTGCGCATAGATTGGATTCCATTAATCGCGAGAATCAATTGTGGCATCAAGTGATGTGATAATCAATGCACCCACGGCAAGGTGCATGATGGACGATGGCATTTTTGAAATGCCCTATTGGCTCTCATCCCACAATTCCTTGTTGTGCGCATTGCGCGGCTGCGCCAGGCCAAAATGTTGATACGCGTTTGCAGTAGCCACGCGCCCACGCGTGGTGCGTTGCAGATAGCCTTGCTGGATCAGATAGGGTTCGATCACATCCTCGATGGTGTCGCGCTCCTCACCGATGGCGGAGGCGAGATTATCTACACCCACCGGGCCGCCGGTAAATTTTTCGATCACGGTCAGCAACAGCTTCCGGTCCATCACGTCCAGCCCCTGCGCATCCACGTCCAGCATGGTCAGGGCGGCATCGGCAACGATGCGCGTGGCCTCGCCCTGCGCCCGCACCTCGGCGTAGTCGCGCACGCGACGTAATAACCGGTTCGCGATGCGCGGGGTGCCGCGCGAACGTTTGGCGATTTCCAGCGCGCCATCCTGCGAGATCGGCAGCTCCAGCAATCCGGAGGAACGCGTGACGATGCGCTGCAATTCAGTCGTGGTGTAAAACTCCAGCCGCGCCACGATGCCGAAGCGGTCGCGCAACGGGTTGGTCAACATGCCCGCGCGCGTGGTCGCGCCCACCAGCGTGAACGGCGGCAGGTCGAGTTTCACCGAGCGCGCCGCCGGGCCTTCGCCGATCATGATGTCGATCTGATAATCCTCCAGCGCGGGATAGAGGATCTCCTCCACCACCGGCGACAGACGATGGATCTCGTCGATGAACAGCACATCGTTTGGTTCGAGATTGGTCAACAGCGCGGCGAGGTCGCCCGCGCGTTCCAGTACCGGGCCGGAGGTGTGGCGCAGGTTGACACCCATCTCGCGCGCGATGATGTGCGCCAGCGTGGTCTTGCCCAGACCGGGCGGACCGAACAGCAGCACGTGGTCGAGCGGCTCTTTTCTCTTGCGCGCGGCCTCGATGAATATTTCCAGTTGGCCGCGTATCTTTTCCTGGCCGACGTATTCGTCCAGCAGCTTGGGGCGCAAGGCACGCTCCAGCGCTTCTTCCTGCGGGGAAACCGCTGCCGGGGAAATGACGCGCGAGGCGCTGAGATCGTCGTTCTGGATCATGCTCTGGATAACAGCTTAAGCGCTTGGCGGATGCCATCCGAGACGTTCGTGTCGGCGGGCAATTGCCTGGCCGCCCACTCCGCTTCTTTTGCGTTGTAGCCCAGCGCCAGCAGCGCATTCACCACATCGCCGCTCTGCGTGGATACCGCCCTGCTGGTGCTGCCCGATACGGTTACATTGAATTTGCCTTGCAGTTCCAGCAACAGGCGCTCGGCGGTCTTCTTGCCCACGCCGGGAATCTTGGTCAGCCGCCCGGCCTCTTTGCTCGCCACAGCAACCGCCAGGTCGTTCAGGCTCAGGCCGGACAGCACGGACAGCGCGAGCTTCGGCCCCACGCCGCTGATTTTCAGCAACTGGCGGAACGCCACACGCTCGTCGTCGGAGGCGAAGCCGTACAGCAGATGCGCATCCTCGCGCACAACTAGGTGGGTGTGCAGCACCACGCGCTCGTTGATTACAGGCAGGTTGTAGAACGTGCTCATCGGCACATCCACCTCATACGCCACGCCCTGCACCTCCAGCAGGATTTGCGGCGGATTTTTTTCGAGCAATATCCCGGTCAGCCTTCCGATCATTTTTCCAATCCCCGCATGAATTCTTCAACACTGACTTCAGCCTGCCGCAACAAGCCGTGCAAGGTGCCTGTTTTGACTTCTTTGTGATTGGGGACAACGCATCCACTCGATCCGCGCCGGAGAACGATATGACTCCCCTTTTGCCGCATCACCACAAACCCGAGCGCAACAAGCACCTTGACGATTTCCGCTCCCGACAAAACGGGGAGCTTAGGCACATGCCACCTCGAAGGTGGTCACCAGCGGATGTGCGCCAACATGCGCCGGAAACTCTTCGAGATACAGCGCGGTGGCTTCTTGAAGATTGGCTATTGCCTCCTGCACGGTTTCTCCCTGAGTCGTCGTTCCGGTCTCGGGATTCAGGGCGACATAGCCGCCTTCTTCGGCGGGAGTAAGAACAGCGGTCAGCAACATGATGTCTCCTTGTAAATGTGGATTGCCATACTGGTGCGAAACCGTTAAACCCGGATTGCCCATTAGAACCAAACCTCTTGTAGGAGCGCAATTTATTGCGCGATGGCTCTCGATGAATCGCTCGATAAATTGAGCTCCTACAGCCTAATGGATTATTTGGGTTAAACCAGCCTGCCTCCTCGCACCCTAAACCCTTTGGTCGCCAATGTCCCCATGCCCATGCCGCCGTGCGCATGGCAGATCGCGCAGGCCAATGCATCCGCCGCATCCGGGCTGGGCGTGCCGGACAACCTCAGCAGGCGCTGCACCATGTCCTGCACCTGCTCCTTCTTCGCGTGGCCGTTGCCCACCACCGCCTGTTTCACCTGCAACGCGGTGTATTCCGCCACCGGCAAGCCCGCCAGCACCGCCGCGCAGATCGCCGCGCCGCGCGCCTGCCCGAGCAGCAGCGTGGATTGCGGATTGACGTTGACGAACACCTTCTCCACCGCCACCTGCTGCGGCCGGTGCAGTTCAATCACTTCGCGCAATGAATCGAGTATGACCTTGAGGCGCTCCGGCAATTCACCATCCGGTGTCTTAATGCAACCGCTGGCAACATAGCGTAACTGCTGTCCCTCTTTATCCAGTATTCCAAACCCGGTAATGCGCAGGCCCGGGTCTATGCCGAGGATGCGTATTGGAGAAGGGGGAATGGAGAAGTGAGAAGGGTGAGTCATCGATGCGCCTCAGGTTTTACCCTTCCCCCTTTACCCTTACCCATTCCCATTTATTCATCGAACACCGCATTGGTATAAACCTCTTGCACATCGTCGAGATTTTCCAGCGCATCCAGCAGCTTTTGCATGCGCGCCGCATCCTCGCCTAGAAGTTCAACTTCGGTGACAGGTTTCATGGTGACTTCCGCCACCTCCGGCTTGAACCCCGCCGCTTCCAGGCGGTGCTTCACTTCGACGAAATCATTGGGCGCGGTGATGACTTCAAAACTGCCGTCATCATTGCTCACAAAATCCTCCGCCCCCGCATCCAGCGCCACTTCCATCAGCGCGTTCTCGTCGGCGCCGGGCGCGAACACCATCTGCCCGCAATGCTTGAACAGGAACGACACCGAGCCATCGGTGCCCAGGTTGCCGCCATACTTGGTGAAGGCGTGGCGCACGTCGGCCACGGTGCGCGTCTTGTTGTCGGTCATGCAATCCACGATCACCGCCACGCCGTTGATGCCATAGCCTTCGTAGCGCAATTCGACGTAGTCCACACCCTCCAGCTCGCCGCTGCCGCGTTTGATGGCGCGCTCCACATTATCCTTGGGCATGTTCTGGGCATAAGCCTTTTCCATCGCCAGACGCAGGCGCGGATTGCTGGCCGGGTCGCTATCGCCCAGCCTGGCCGCCACGGTGATTTCCTTGATCAGCCGCGTAAAAATTTTCCCGCGCTTGGCGTCCTGCTTGCCCTTGCGATGCTGAATATTCGCCCACTTGCTATGACCCGCCATGTTTCTTCCCCGTTGATTACATCCCGCAGCCCAGACACCGCAAGGATTTACATTCAAAAAATCGCGCTAATGTTATCATTTTTAGGCGCTTGACCCCAAAGCAATCCAATTGAAAGGCAACTCACATGACCGCACCCCTGCTCATCGCCAAGCATGCCGGACAGGAACTCTTCCTGCTGCCGCAGATGGCGAACCGCCACGGCCTCATCACCGGCGCAACCGGAACCGGCAAGACCGTCACCCTGCAATCGCTCGCCGAATCATTCAGCCGCATCGGCGTGCCGGTGTTTTTGTCCGACATCAAGGGCGACTTGTCCGGGCTGTGCAAGGCAGGCGGCGGCAATGAAAAGGTTGCGGCGCGCATGGCGCAATTGCAGTTAGAGGGCTTCAAGCATCGCGCCTATCCGGTCACCTTCTGGGATGTGTTCGGCGCAATGGGCCACCCGGTGCGCGCCACCGTATCCGACATGGGGCCGCAATTACTGGGGCGCATGCTCAACCTCAACGATGTGCAGCAGGGCGTGCTCACGCTGGTTTTCAAGATCGCCGACGACAGCGGCATGCTGCTGCTGGACTTCAAGGACCTGCGCGCCATGGTGCAATACGTCGGCGAAAACGCCAGGGACTTCACCACCGGATACGGCAACGTTTCCACCGCCAGCATCGGGGCGATCCAGCGCGGCCTGCTCGAACTGGAACAGCAGGGAGCGGAGAAATTTTTCGGCGAGCCGATGCTCAATATCGATGACCTGATGCAGACCGACCGCCAGGGTTTCGGCATGATCAACATCCTTGCCGCCGACAAGCTGCTGCAATCGCCCAAGGTGTATTCCACCCTGCTGCTATGGCTGCTGTCCGAGCTGTTCGAGAACCTGCCAGAGGCGGGCGACCTGGCAAAACCGAAACTGGTTTTCTTCTTCGATGAGGCACATTTGCTGTTCAACGACGCGCCTGCGGCGCTGCTCGACAAGATCGAGCAAGTGGTGCGCCTGATCCGCTCCAAGGGCGTGGGCGTATATTTCGTCACGCAAAATCCGGCAGACGTGCCGGACAAGGTACTGGGCCAGCTTGGCAACCGCATCCAGCACGCCTTGCGCGCATTCTCGCCGCGCGACCAGAAGGCCGTGCGCGCCGCCGCCGAAACCATGCGCGACAATCCCGATCTGGACGAGGAAACCGCCATCACCGAACTCGGCGTGGGCGAAGCGCTGGTTTCCCTGCTGGATGAGAAGGGCCGCCCTGCTGTTGTCGAACGCGCGCTGATCGTGCCGCCCGAAGCGCAGATCGGCCCGATCAGCGCCAGCGAACGCAGCGCCATCATCAGCGCCTCGGTGCTGGCGGGGCATTATGAGCAAACCACCGACCGGGAATCGGCCTACGAAATAATCAAGGCGCGCACCAGCCAGAAACAGGCCGCAGCGGAACAGCCTTCCGCACCGGTCGCCAACAACGGCGGTGCCTTGGGCGGCATGCTGGGCACTATCTTCGGCGGCGGAAACTCGCGCCGCCAGGGCGTGGGCGAAGCGCTGGTCAAGAGCGCCGTGCGCACCATAGGCTCGGAAGTGGGCAGGCAGATCATTCGCGGTGTGCTGGGTTCAATGCTGGGCGGCCGAAGGTGAACCGCTCTTGTTCCGAGCCTGGCGCCTGCGCTAAATTCCCCAGTGCGGCCTGCCGCACTGGCCACGGGCGGCAGGCTGACAAATATTTCCAGAACCCTCACCGGGTGCGGAAACGCTTTAACCCAAATAATCCATTAGGCTGTAGGAGCTCGATTTATCGAGCGATTCATCGAGAGCCATCGCGCAATAAATTGCGCTCCTACAAGAGGTTTGGTTCTAAATGGACAATCCGGGTTTAATGGTGATGCTCGTGCTCGCCGTGACTCTCGGGTTGAGGTTTCACTTCAGCCTTGGCCTTCACCGTTGCCCTGCGCTTGTCGGCGAACTGCACCGTCACGGTGAACGGTATGCTCTCGCCTGCCTTGAGCGGCTGTTTCAGGCTGTTCAACATTACATGGTTGCCGCTGGCGCCCAAGTCAACCATTTTGCCCGCTGGCAGCGCCAGCGATTCGATGGCGCGCATTTTCATCACGCCGTTGTCGTGCGTCATGCTGTGAATTTCAACATCCCCCGCCGCCGGGCTGGAAATCGCCACCAGTTGCGCCTCTTTCTGGCTGGTGATGGAAAACTGCAATGCCGCCGCCTCCTGTCCGGGCACCGTGGCACGCGCCCATGCATCGCTCACAGTTACCTCTTCCGCCCATACTTGAGCCGCACACAATAATGCGGCCATTGCGATTGCGTAACGCATTTCAATCTCCTCGGTTTTCAACAAAACGCAGCAAGATACAGGAAGAACCCTGTCGCAGGCAAGCGCCTTTATTTTCTGTAGCAGACCCGATTTTACTGGAATGACGATTATACAAAAGACGCGCAAAAATATTATTGCTTCAGGCGAATTAAGTTAGAATTCCTTAAACAGGAGGTGATACTTGATTATGTTGTTGCAAGCCGGAATGGATGCCCCGCAATTTGAATTGTTTGACGCCGACATGGAAATATTCAGCCTGGCGGCGCAGCGTGGCAAAAAAATATGGCGTGTCCAACAGCAAGGAAGCCTGCCCCGGGCAAGGCCGAAATGTGGATGTGCATAAAAGCACCCCGACACAGCGCTCCGCCTTCGTGATCGACAAAAAGGGCAAGATACGCCATGCCCTGTACGGTGTCCATGCACACGGACATACCGATGAAATTCTTGACCTTATAAGGAAACTGAAATGAGAGCCGCAAAGGACACTGTTGTATCGTTGCGTTATGAACTGTTTGATGCAGACGGCAGCCTGCTGGAAAAGGCGGATGATCCGATCAGCTACCTGCACGGCGGTTACGACGGCATTTTCCCCGCAGTGGAAGAGATTGTGCATGACAAGGACGTGGGCACAAAGTTTGAAGTCACGATGGAACCGGACGACGCCTTCGGCGAATATGAGCATGACCTGGTGCGCGTGGAGCCACGCAACCTGTTCCCGGAAAATATCGAGGTAGGCATGCAATTCGAGGGCGGGGCGGAAGACGCCGACGATGAGGATTATATGCTCTATACCGTGGTGGACGTGACAGACGACGAAGTCACCGTGGACGGCAACCATCCGCTGGCCGGCAAGACACTCAATTTCGTTGGCGTGATCACCGGCGTGCGTGCCGCTACTGCCGATGAGTTGAAGCATGGACACGCGCATGGCGATGGCGGGCATCACCACTAATGTGTTTATTGCCTGGTTCGTTGCCGGATTTTCCGCTCACAGGCAATTCCCATGCTCGCTGTGCCGCTTGCCAGCAGGCGCCCCAAGCAGTTCTTCACATAACCTTCGAGACCAGTGCAGACCGCACAAGACACTTGACGGCATAACTCCGGATCAAGTCTGCTTCGGGAACACGCACGCATCGCTGGCAGCATAGACAGAAGACCACAAGGCCCCAGTCAAGAAATGGAAAATTCTGTCCAGTCAAAGGGGTGCGCCTCTTCCGGTGAGGAGGCGATCTACGCCAAAGTCACCCGGCGGCTCATCCCGTTTTTATTTTTATGCTACGTCGTATCGTTTCTTGACCGCGTCAACGTGGGGTTCGCCAAGCTGCAAATGCTCGGCGACCTGAAGTTCAGCGAGACCGTGTACGGGCTGGGCGCGGGCTTGTTTTTTGTCGGCTATTTCATGTTTGAAGTGCCGTCGAACATCATTCTGTCCAGAACCGGCGCACGCGTCTGGATTGCACGCATCATGGTGACATGGGGCATCGTTTCAGCCGCCATGATGTTTGTCACCACGCCCGGATTGTTCTATACGATGCGCTTCCTGCTTGGCGTGGCCGAAGCCGGCTTCTTCCCCGGCGTGATCCTGTACCTGACCTATTGGTACCCGGCCCGCCGCCGCGCCCGCATCGTCGCATTATTCATGACCGGGATTGCGTTTGCCGGCGTGATCGGCAGCCCGTTGTCCGGCTGGATCATGAAAACGTTCAGCGGCATGAATGGCTGGACCGGCTGGCAGTGGCTGTTCTTGCTGGAGGGCATCCCTTCCGTAATTGTCGGAATCTGGGTTCTGTTCTATCTGGACGACAGCATCCGTGCCGCCCAATGGCTGCCGGAAGATGAAAAGCAATGGCTCGAAGCAAATATCCATGACGACCAGAAAGAAAAACTGGGGCTTACGCTGGGGCAGGTATTCGCCAACGGCAGAGTCTGGCTACTTGCATGCATTTATTTCTCCTTCATCATGGGGCTGTACGGTGTGGGGTTCTGGCTGCCGCAGTTGATCAAGGGTGCGGGTGTAAACAATATTCTTGATATCGGCCTGCTCACGGCAGTGCCATACGGCATTGCCGCCATCGCAATGGTCATGGTAAGCCGCAGTTCAGACGTTTCCGGGGAACGCCGCTGGCATACCGCCGGAATGGCCGTAGCGGCCGCGCTGGGGATCATCGTCAGCGCCCTCTATGGCGACAATACCGTTATTGCAATGGCCGCACTGTCGGTCGCCACTGCGGGGGTGCTGTCAACGCTGCCGCTGTTCTGGACCCTGCCCACCGGCTATCTGACCGGTGCGGCGGCGGCGGCCGGAATCGCCATCATCAACTCGGTCGGCAACCTGGCCGGTTTCGTGAGTCCGTTCATGATGGGCGTCATCAAGGATGCCACGCAAAGCACTGCTGACGGCATGTATGTCATCGCGGCCTGCCTGTTTACGGGCGCGCTGCTGGTGGTGTTTGCCATTCCGAAAAACATGGGACGATAGGCAGGATTTATCGACCGCACTGACTCCACACGAAAAGGCCGCCATGAACACCGGACACTCCGAAACACATTCGCTGAAGGAACGCCATACTGCAAATGCGCGTGCTCTGTTGCGCCATCTTTTTGACACGGCAGTAGCGGCGGTCGACCCATTGGCCGTCGTTGCGCCGCACCTTCCCGCGCCGCCCAAGGGCCGCACCATCGTGCTCGGCGCCGGCAAGGCATCGGCCAGAATGGCGCTGGCGGTGGAGCAGAACTGGGCTGGCGAATTAAGTGGGCTGGTGGTGACCCGCTACGGATATGGCGAACCATGCAAGCGAATCGAAATTGTCGAAGCGGGCCATCCGGTGCCGGACGATGCCAGCCACGCCGTTGCCTGCCGCATGCTCGACATGACCAAGAGCCTGACGGCGGACGATCTGGTTATTTTCCTGATTTCGGGCGGCGGCTCGTCGCTGCTGTCGCTTCCCGCGCCCGGCCTGTCATTGGAAGAAAAACGCCAGATCAATATTGAGCTTCTGAAAAGCGGCGCCGCAATCAATGAAATAAATTGTGTGCGCAGGCACCTGTCTTCGATCAAAGGCGGACGGCTGGCGTTGTCCTGCTATCCGGCACAGGTGGTTTCACTGATCATCTCGGATGTACCGGGAGATAATCCGGCAGTCGTTGCTTCCGGGCCCAGCGTGCCGGACCGCACCATCACCGAAGATGCCCGCGCGATTTTAAAAAAATATGCGATTCCGGTTTCCCCCGCTGCGCACGCACTGTTGTCAGACCCGGCACTGGCGGCCCCGAGCCACGATGATGAACGGCTGCGGGACAATCGCACCATCGTCGTGGCAACCGCGCAGCAAGCCCTCGATGCCGCCGCTGCGGCAGCCAGCAAGGCGGGATACGCACCCCTGATACTGAGCGGCAGCATGGAGGGCGAGGCGCGCGAGGTCGCCCTCGTGCATGCCGGAATTGCCAGACAGGTCATACAATATGGACAGCCCATCCCCAAGCCCTGTGTCATCCTGTCCGGCGGCGAAACCACGGTGACGGTGCGCGGGAATGGCCGCGGCGGACGCAACACGGAATTCATGCTGGCGCTCGCGATTGCTCTCGACGGCCTGCCCGGCGTCCATGCCATCGCCTGCGATACCGATGGCATCGACGGCACCGAAGATAACGCCGGTTGTCTGCTTGAACCGCGCTCGATGGCGCGCGCAGCAAAACTGGCGGTCGATGCGCGGGCGCATCTCGCCAACAATGACAGCTACGGATTTTTTGAGGCGCTGGATGATCTGGTGGTGACCGGGCCGACCCGCACCAACGTGAACGATTTCCGGGCGATGCTTATCGAATAACGCGCATGCGCTTATTTCTTGGCGCTTCCCACCAACTCGCGGTAGCGCACCTTGTCGGCTTCAAAACTTGCCCTGACAGAAGCCTCCTTTTCCTGGGCTTTGGCCAAATCCTGCTTAAGTTTCGCAATTTTGTTCTCCGCCTCGGTTATATCGGACTGAAGCGAGGCATGAACCCTCTTCCCGGTCTTGTTTGCCACATCCGCCTCTTTGCGGTAGCCATCCAGGCTTTCCTGGGCGGATTTCAATAACAACTGAATGCTGTTGATGCGCGCCTCCACTTGCTGCAGGTTGCGGTCGCGCGCCAGGTCGATTTCATTTTCGTTGCTGTAGGTGTTCACCAGCGCCTTGTCCTTGCGGCGCTGGTCTATGGCCATCTGCTCTTCTTTGGCGTTCTTGTATGAGCCGGCTTCGTCTGGCAACTCCTTCTTCCTGATCTCGCGGCCTTTCTCGTTAATTTGCTTCTTGTCCTTGTCGGCATATTCCGGAGGAACCACTTCGCCGTAATGCGTCTCCCCTTTGTCATCCACCCATTTGTAGAGCTTCGCTTCGGACGTCGCGCTAAAGGCAGCGAACAGCACCAGGGTTGCGCCAAGAGTTTTCATGTTATCCATTTTTCACCCCATAACGATTACGATAAGACTGTACTGCTTGCAGATTCTGCACCATCTCGGCGTGGCCATGCAAATAACCGAGCAAATCATCCAGCGTGGCAATGGACACCACCGGAATACCAAAGTTGCACTGCACCTCCTGTACGGCGGAAAGTTTATCCTGCCCGACTTCCATGCGGTCCAGTGCGATAACCACGGCGCACGGTATCGCGCCTGCGGCACGGATCAATTCAATCGACTCTCGCACCGATGTCCCGGCTGAAATCACATCATCGATAATCAGTACGCGGCCTTGCAGCTCCGAACCCACCATGCTGCCGCCTTCACCATGATCCTTGGCCTCCTTGCGGTTGAAGCAATAAGGCACGTTGCGCCCTTGTTCTACTAGCGCAATGGCCGTCCCTGCCGCCAGGGGGATGCCCTTGTAAGCCGGGCCGTACAGCATATCGAATGCAATCCCCGAGGCGAGGATCGCTTGCGCATAAAACTGCGTTAGATGTTTTAACGAAGCGCCGTCGTTGAATAATCCGGCATTGAAAAAATAAGGCGATATACGCCCAGCCTTGGTTTGGAATTCACCAAAGCGCAACACCTTCTGCTCAATGGCAAAGCGGATAAAATCCTGGCGGTATGCAAGCATGCGTAACGAACCCAAGGTTTGAAAATGCACACATTATAATTCCTGGCGGTGGATAACAAGGCATCATCCACCTAATAAATAATAAACCTGTATTTGGGCAATCAATCACATGATGCGCCGCGCTTTTTGTGGCAGAATGTTACGCTGCAACATTGATCCCGTCAGATGTCAGCACGGTTGACAAACCACAGCGTCGGCGCTTGATTGCAGATAAATATGAAAGTTGCTACCTGGAATGTCAACTCGCTCAAGGTACGCCTGCCGCATGTACTGGGCTGGCTGTCGTCCAATCAGCCGGATGTATTATGCCTGCAGGAAACCAAGCTGGAAGACAGCCTATTCCCCTTGGCCGCCCTGCAACAAGCCGGATATCTGGCTGTATTCAGCGGCCAGAAGACTTATAACGGTGTTGCCATCCTCAGCAGGGTTGCGGCATCTGAGGTGGTTTATAACTTGCCGGATTTTAATGATGAACAAAAACGCATGATTGCTGCAACCATTAATGGCGTACGTACGGTATGCGTGTATGTGCCGAACGGACAGGATATCAGCTCCGATAAATACCAATACAAACTGGCATGGCTGGCTGCATTGCGCAAATGGTTAAAGAACGAGTTGGTGCGCCATCCGAAACTTGTGCTGTTGGGCGATTACAATATTGCGCCGGAAGACCGTGACGTGCATGATCCGCAGGCATGGGAAGGCAATGTATTGGTAAGCGGGCCGGAGCGTGCGGCATTCCATGCGCTGGAGCGGCTCGGTTTGCGCGATTGTTTCCGCCTGTTCGACCAGCCGGAAAAATCCTACACTTGGTGGGACTACCGCATGCTGGCGTTTCGCCGTAATCTGGGCCTGCGCATTGACCATATCCTGATCAGTGGAGCACTCGGTTGCAGCCGTTGCAATATAGATCGCGCACCGCGCAAGCTGGAACGCCCTTCCGACCATGCGCCGGTAGTGGCCGAAATTGCGTGCTAGCCATGAGATACATTGCATTGCTCATTTTGCCGCTTTTGGCGGTGCATGCCCGTGCCGCCTCCTTGCCGCGCCCGGACCATATCGTGATTGTAATCGAGGAAAATAAAGCCTATTCACAAATCATCGACAATCCGGATGCACCGTACATCAATGCCCTGGCCAAGCGCGGCGTACTATTCACCCAGTCATACGGGGCTGCTCACCCCAGCCAGCCGAACTACCTCGCCCTGTTCTCAGGTTCAACACAAGGCATAACCAACAATGCCTGCCCGCATGAATTAAGCGGAGCCAATCTTGCCGACGCATTGATTGACAAGGGTTTGAGCTTCATCAGCTACGCCGAATCCATGCCGCACGCCGGCTTCGAAGGCTGCATCGCCGGTGCGTATTACCGCAAGCACAATCCGATTTCAAACTGGAAACATTTGGCGGCATTTAACCAACCCTTCAGTGCATTTCCGCAGGACTACGCCCAGTTACCCACCGTATCTTTTGTTATTCCAGACCAGCGCAACGACATGCACGACGGCAGCATCGCACAAGGAGACGCCTGGCTGGCCAGAAATATCGAGCACTATGCACAATGGGCGATGACACACAACAGCCTGCTGATCGTTACCTGGGACGAGGATAGCTCACTGGATAACCGTATTGCCACGATTTTTGTTGGGCCTATGGTCATACCCGGCATTAGCGCACAGCGTATTAACCACTACAACCTGCTGCACACCATTGAATACATGCTCGAGTTGCCTCATCTGGGCAAAAGCGCAATGGCGGAACCCATTGCGTTTGCACCTGCCAGGCCAGCTTCAGCATCGAATGACCAAGCAGGAGAAGGCTCACGTGATTGCCCAGCTTGTCCCGAAATGGTCGTCATTCCCGGTAAAAACTATGCGCTGGGCAAACACGAAGTTACCCAGACAGAATGGGAGTCGGTGATGCGTAACAACCCATCGAATTTCAAGGGAGAAAATTTGCCGGTGGAGATGGTAAGCTGGAACGATATACAGGTCTACCTGATGCGCTTAAACGAAATTACCAGAAAAAACTACCGGCTACCCAAAGAAGCCGAGTGGCAATATGCCTGTTATGGCGGAAGCCGAACCCGATACTGCGGGAACAACAATCATAATGCAGTGGCATGGTACAAAGGTAATAGCGGTGGCCAAACACACCCAGTCGGGCAGAAACAGGCAAATGGATACGGCCTCCATGACATGAGCGGCAATGTGTGGGAATGGGTGGAAGAATGCTATAGCAGCAATTGCGCCGCTGGGCGCGTGCTTCGTGGCGGCTCTTGGACCAGCAGTTCGCAAAACACGCATGCCGCCACGCGCCTCAAGGATGTCGCAACAACCAGAAGCAGCAACTACGGATTTCGCCTTGCCATAACATTACCATAAGCAAGCGTTGTTGTAGCTTTAACACTGGCGGACTCAACCTTGAAGTACAACTTTTGCAAGATTGTTCGGAAGCGCCCCTTAAACCGGACATATTACATGCTGTAGAACCGGACATTTCATGTGTCCTCTACAAACTAATGTCAGATGATGTTTCTTAAATCAAGTTTTGCCGATATAATGCACACCTTTGCGCTGGTCAGATTCAGATGGAACGCTGGCCGCTTGCGGTGATTGTCGTTACGACACAATTTTTGCGCAGGTTTGCAAAGTACAATTATCAAAATGGCTCGGTAGCTCAGTCGGTAGAGCAGAGGATTGAAAATCCTTGTGTCGGTGGTTCGATTCCGCCCCGAGCCACCAAAGAAAACAATCAGTCAGGTCACCCATTGTGGTGGCCTTTTTGCTTTCTGAAATCCTCGTGCCATTGCAGTCCTCGTGCCAATCGCAATCTTTAGTTTACTGGCTTCCAACTGGTTGCCGTAAAGCTAGACACAGGCATTATTGCAGGGATGGGAGCGGCGCGCCAGCACTCAGCCATCCATGCTGGCGAATATGATTTTGTCATGCTTCAAGACGGGTTGATTCTTCGCATCCTTGAGCATGTTCTCCAGATCATGCAAAAGCTCCTCCAGCGTTTCGCCAAATGGGAAGGAGGGTTCTTGCGCCATCGCGCAAATCTCCCCGCTGTTGTTGTAGCACACCTCATGCAAGTAGTACCCAACGCCCTCTGGCCCGGCCTTCTTGACAATGCGGTAGTTCCAAATTCCCCGATCTTCACTCATTGCCACCTCTTCAAGCCTCGATTTGCAATTCAGATCGTCAGTTTACAGTGTTCTGAGGCGTCGCAGTTGCTGTAACCGTTACAGGCTGTACTGGTACGGTAGCGGATACCGTACCGTTACCGTAACTGAGGCTTTTTGCTGTTGGCTACCCTCGCCATTTTCACCGGTACGGGATCCGCACGTTGGTTGCAACTAAATTTAGTTGCAACCTTCTAACCCATCAGGTAGGATTCACGCATGGGAAAACATGAGAAGCTGCTGGCGAAGCTCCAAAACCGACCGAAGGATTTTACCTTTCAGGAAGTGACGACCTTGCTGGCCGGGTTCGGTTATGCACTTAACCAAAGCGGCAGCGGTTCGCGTGTCAAGTTCGAGCACGAGCAATACGCCTCGATTTACATGCACAAACCGCACCCGTTGCCAGTGCTTAAGCCATACCAGCTTGACGTTGTGATTGATACTTTGAAGCAGGAGGGTTTGTTATGAAAAACACGATGGGATATAAGGAATACACTGGATCAGTCGAGTATAGCGACGAGGACGGAATTTTCTTCGGCAGAGTGCAATTCATTCGCACCTCGATCAGCTACGAAGGCAACAATGCCGAAGAGTTGCGCAAAGATTTCCACGATGGTGTGGATGATTATCTGGCAACATGCAAGGAAAAAAACATCACGCCGGAGCAACCCTTCAAGGGGTCATTCAACGTGCGGGTTGGCCGTGATTTACACCGACAAATTGCGCTCGAAGCAGCACGGCGCGGTGTGAGTTTGAACAGCTTGATTATTGCAGCCCTGGAAAAAGAAACACATCACGCAGCCTAGCCGCTTCTCCTTGCGCCCCGAATCGTCACCGTATGGTGGCTTGACTGAATTTTCAGTCTAGGGTACAAGGGCGGTCTTCTACAATTCCGGCAAGCCCCCTTATTCCATGCGGTTTGCAGCGCCGCTAAAAATTGCTCTTTGTAGAAGGCGGAGGGTGTAAGGCGGTGATTTAAGGCTACAAAGCATCGGCCTGAAAATCCTTGTGTCGGTGGTTCGATTCCGCCCCGAGCCACCAAATAATTCAAGGACTTCAAGTTGACGCTTTAAGCCACCTTGGTTTCAGCGTGACAAAAACGTGACAAATTCACCACGTTTCCACCACGGCCAGACTCAATGCGGCTTGCCTGTAACGACG
>JAQTOM010000110.1 GCA_028713345.1 Gallionellaceae bacterium
CTTGCGGCTCCCAAAACGTCGCAGCCTGGTGCATCTCGATCCGATCGCGCATCACCCGCGCTCGACATTCCTTGCTTGCCGGCGTGTAGGTGCCGCGCCAGGCCGAATCAATCCCAACATTCTGCGCAATGTTCGTGCTGTCGGCGCTGGCGAACGGCAGGCGCGAGAACACATCCGGGTTTAGCATTCGCAACCCGTGCAGTTTGCAAACCGGGTTCCCGTTCCTGTCACAAATCGCGTTCATCGCTTCAGCAATTCGGCCCCACCATCGGGTATTGCCAACGGTGGCGTAATGGCCGCTGCTGCCGAGGCAGACCCGTTGCCAGTCACGCGCAAGGCGCTGGAGCCGGTCAATAGATTCGTGCATGTGCCAGACAGGTGCCCCAACCCACCCGCTCTTTGCCGTTCCCCGCCAAGGCCATTCAGCCACGAGTGCATCATTGGCTTGTTCATCGCCATCAATCACGTCCGGTATCACTGCAAAGTCAAAAGTCGGGTAGCGCTGCAACTCGGCCACCCACTCGTAATAGCGGCTCCAGTCCGTCACCGGCTCGCCGCTTTTCCACGCCGAGAAAGCACCGTTATCCACCGCGAAGGACTGGCAAACCTCAAGCACAAGCCCCAACTGGTTGGGGAAGCGGAAGGAAACGAACGCATGCCCTCCGCTCACTGCGGAGCTAGCCGCTGTTGCTGGCGTGATCGGTAGGCCGTGGTAGTGGATCAAAGCCGTATAACCCGTCAGTCCACGCGGACGCCTTCGGCGCCGGTGACTTTTGCGTTATGCCCCTACCTCATACGCTTGAAATCCGAAAGCGTTTGCGTATGGGTTGTCCTTCGCCGCATCGTTTGCCGCGCCTTCGGTGTCCCACAATTCTGGGTCGCCGTTTCCATCCACCAGCGGCATTACGTGCTCACCGCTCTGGCTGTACATCATCACAAACCACTTTCCTACTGCGCTCATATTTTTCTCCATGGTTACGACAGGCATAACCCGTCATTCAAGCGGGACTTCGTTTCACTCAGCCCCTTAATTCAGGCGTTGGACCCCAGCCATCGCGCTTGCCAGCGTCCCCACAACTCCGGGTAGGCCGCTCGCCACGCATCCCATGCCCCATGCCTGCGGATGGCATCGCCGCCGCCCGCTGCAAAAGCAAACTCAGATCGTGCCCGGCGCGGGTCTTCGGCCTGTTCGTAGATGCGCAGCCACGGCAGATCGTTGGCGGCGTGGTACGCGCAAACATCGTTCCCGCTCCAGCGTGCCAGCGGTAGCAGCGTCGGAACGCGACCGCTTGCGGTATAGTGATCGCCGCGCACTGCAATATTCATCCGGCGCGCGTGGCTCTCATGGGCGCTCATGCCGATCATCACGCCATCCGCTCCATTTGCCACTGCCGCGCCTTCGAGGGCGGCGACAAACTCGGCTTTCCATGCCTTGAGGATGGCGCGTTCATCGGGGGTTTCCGGCTCCAGGAAAAATCGCCCTGCACGCTCGAAAATTTCCCAATCTCCCCAGACCGGAACTTCGATGTAGGTCACGTGCTCGCCGAGCATTTCGAGCAGTTGATCGCGGATTTTCGGGATATCTGGTAGTTCTTCGTTTTCGGAGTAACGGCCATGAACGGCAACCACATGCCCTAGCGTTCGGAATGCCAGGTGAAGCATGGCAACGCTGTCCTTTCCCCAACTTACCGACACGGCATAAGTCGGATGCTGCCGTATCATCAGCGCCGACTTTTCTATGGTTGCGCAAAAGCGCGGTGTGATGGCGTACGCCTTCCATGCGGCGCGCTGCATGGGTGTTGTCATGCTGGCACCATGCAATCCGCCCACCACGGGCTATACCAATAGGGCGGAGTCCATCCGCGATTGAGCTCCAGATCGCCAACTGGCTGGGCTCCCGCGTAGTAGGCCACCGGCACCGCGCGCAATGCGAGTACATCATCAAGGGCATGCTCCCCCGGCGTGACGCTCCAGCGCGCTACACGACCATAACCCATGCTGCCTTTTTTGCCGATATGTGTTACCGACGACAGCAGGGCATCGACCGCTTCGGGGTTGCCGATGGCCAGCGCGTGCAGTCTGTCGATCTGCTGGGCATGCACCGGTACGCGATATTCCTTCCAGCGCCCGGCGCTGGTGACGGCGTTGAGTTTGTCTCCAAAGTCGGCGCGGTGCGATGGGTAACGCTTGTGCCAATACTCGCGCGTTGCCAGCCCTTCGCTGGCCGGCATCAGCGGCGTGCAGGCCCACAGCGGCAAGCCTTGCTGGCTGACCCAAACCAGAGCAAGCGGCAGCGGAATGACGGCTGCTTGGTCGTAGTTGCTGGCCTGCGGATGATCGGTCAGAGCGGCAGCGCTGAGTATCCCATCCAAATGCGTGCGCTCGCGTTCGGCGTGCAAGATCGGTGTCACCAGTTCCGCCGTGATGATGATCGGCGACTTTTGCAGCGCGGCATAGTCGTCGCGCCGCTGCTCCCATGTATAACTGCGCTTGCCCTTGTTCCAGGGCGCAACGCGCGGCAGCGAGCGCAGCGCCGCCCAGGTCATTTCGGCGCGCATAACAGTTTCGCCGTGCCAAGTCCGCCCGTGGTCAGGCCATGCCGCATCGCGTCGCGCGACGCCTCGACGTGGGCGAGGTAGGCATCTGCCGGCGCCAGATCGCTGGCGAGTACCGCCATGCGTCCGCGTCCTTGTCGCCCCTGCCCGCCGATGTAGCCATCCCAGCAGGTGATGGCGTGTGCCACACTGGCGATTGTGGCCTCCGGCGTGTGCATATCAAGCGACACCTCGACCAACAGCTTTGCGCCAGCCGCCAGCGTCTCGTAGGTGTAGAGCATCTGATTGCCGTCGCTCTCCGCGCCTGTACCTCGGGTGCGCGTCTCTTCTGTGAGCATGTCATAGGCGCTAATGCCTTCGGCTTCGGCAACCAGATCTGGTGCGATCAAGCGCAAGGCCGGTGCATATTCTCGTGCCACCAGCCATGCCGCCATGCGCAGCCGGGAGCGCGGCAGGATAAATCCATCAACGGCGCCGCCGAGCAGGTCAAGGCTGGGATACAGGCGCTTGATCTGGTGTCCGAGTGCCATTTCGTCGCCAGGGGCCTTGCTGCCAGCCGCCATGTTGCCGCCGCTGAACAACAAGTTCACCACGGATTGCGGCAATTCTCCGCGCCAGATGGCGAGGCGCGTCAGCAGATCATCATGCAGCGGGTTGCGAAACAGCACGGCGCGTAGGGCGTTTTCCGAGATGGATGGCACGCGCCCCGGTTTTCCGTCAACGATCATCCCCTGCCGCATAAAAATGCGGGTGTTGGTCTGGTTGTCGATGCCTGTCACGGTGTCGCCGTGGGCGATGGGAGTTACGGCTTGTAGCAGGATAGTATGTCTCATTTCAACAGGTCTCCGATGTCGCCCGCTTCGGGGCCGAATGGTTCGGCAATCTCGCCCGTCTCCGGGGAGATGTTATATGCGCGCAGCGCCTTGCGTGCGGCCTTGTCCTGGTCGTGCCACATGCGCGCCAGCGTGATGATGCTGGCGGTCTCGGTGGCGAGTGCGCGCAGCACGTCGCGGGCATCAGGCGCAGAGATCGCGGCAAGGATGCGATCGTCGGCATACTTAGGCGGCACGGGCCATTGCATGCGGCGCAGCAGCAGCGCCCAGAAGCGCGGCAGGCTGTCGGCCTGCACTGCGCTGATCTCAACGCGGCCAGCCAGCACGTTGTAGCGCTCGACGCCGGTGAACATCCCGGTGCCGTCCGCGCTGTTAAAACAATCCAAGCTGAGACGAATCATGTTGATGGCCGCCTGCTGGGGCTGGCTGAGTGTCATAAGTAGATTGTGCAGTTGTTCT
>JAQTOM010000038.1 GCA_028713345.1 Gallionellaceae bacterium
AGCCGCGTGGTGATGGAGGGGCTGTGGGCAAAAGGCGCGACGGTTACCGCGCACGACCCGGTGGCGATGGAAGAAGCACGCCACATTTACGGCGAGCGCAAAGACCTGCGCTATGCCGCAACCCCTCTGGATGCGCTGTATGGAGCGGATGCGCTGATTATCGTGACCGAATGGAAAGCCTTCAAGAGCCCGGATTTCGAGGCAGTAAAGGCAGCGTTGAAAGCCCCGGTTATTTTCGACGGCAGGAACCTGTTTGAACCCGTCACCATCGCCGAGCTGGGTATCGAGTATCACGGCATAGGACGGGAAACTTATAGACTCGGCACGATTTATCCGTAAACTTTAAGGTGCGAAACATGCCGTATTCAGTCTGCCTTATGCGGTTGGGCGGCTAGTTCCTGCAACAATACTGATTGCGCGCTTTTCGGCGTAGTGCGGCGCGGCGTCTTCTGGCGGTAATGCCCGTCCTTATCCATATCCCACGCCTGGCTGTTGTCCTGCATGTAAACCTTCAAGCCTTCGTCAATGACACGTTTTTTCAGCTTCTTGTCGAGCACCGGGAAGCAGACTTCGATGCGGCGGAAGAAGTTGCGGTCCATCCAGTCGGCGCTGGCAAGATACACGTCGTGCACCAGGTTATTGCGGAAGTAGAAGATGCGCGTATGCTCCAGGAAGCGCCCGATAATGGAGCGCACGCGGATATTCTCGGACAGGCCCGGCACGCCCGGGCGCAACGCGCACACGCCGCGCACGATGAGATCCACCTTCACTCCCGCACTCGACGCCTCATATAGCGCCATGATGGTTTCCGGCTCCAGCAGCGCGTTCATCTTGGCGATGATGTGTGCAGGCTTGCCCGCCTTGGCGAGCCTGGTTTCATTACGGATGGCGAGCAAAACCTGGTTGTGCAGCGAGAACGGCGACTGCCACAGGTGGCGCAACTTGCCCGCCTTGCCCAAACTGGTGAGCTGCCCGAATACCTGGTTCACGTCGGCGCAGATTTCCTCGTTGCAAGTGAACAGTCCGAAGTCGGTATAAAGCCGCGCCGTGCGCGGGTGATAATTGCCGGTGCCGAGATGCACATAGCGGCGCAACTTGCCCTCCTCGCGCCGCACCACCATCAGCATCTTGGCATGCGTCTTGTGGCCGACCACGCCGTATACCACGTGCGCGCCAACCTCTTCCAGCCTGCTGGCCCAATTGATGTTGGCCTCCTCGTCGAAGCGCGCGAGCAACTCCACCACCACCGTTACTTCCTTGCCGAGACGGGTGGCGGCAATCAGCGCTTCCATCAGCGCGGAATTAACACCGGTACGGTACACCGTCTGCTTGATGGCGACCACCTTGGGATCGGCGGCGGCCTGCTGGATAAAGTCGATGATCGGCTTGAACGACTGGAACGGATGGTGCAGCAATATGTCATCCTTGCGCATGACCTTGAACATATCCGAGCCTTTTTTCTGCAACACACCCGGCACGCCGGGCGAGAATACCGGAAATTTCAGGTCATCACGCTCCACCTGGTCGGGGATACCCATCAGGCGCACCAGATTGACCGGTCCGTCCACGCGATACAAATCGCCAGGCTCCAGCATGAATTGTTGCAACAAAAAATCGGCTACTTGCGGCGAGCAGTTGCCGGTGACTTCCAGCCGTACCGCGTTGCCGAAATGGCGGTGCGGCAATTCACCCTGCAGGCTGATACGCAGGTTTTTCACTTCCTCGTCATCCACAAACAGGTTGCTGTTGCGCGTCACGCGGAACTGGTGGCAACTCAGCACTTCCATGCCGCCGAACAGTTCGCCGACATGGGCATGCAGGATGGAGGAGAGAAACACGAAACCATGCTTGCAGCCGCTGATTTCCGCTGGCAGCGGGATAGTGCGCGGCAGCACGCGCGGCGCCTGCACGATGGCCTTGGCGGAATTGCGCCCGAAAGCATCCTTGCCTTGCAGTTCCACGGCGAAATTCAGGCTCTTGTTGAGTACGCTCGGGAAGGGGTGCGAAGGGTCGAGCCCGATGGGAGTCAGCACCGGCATCACTTCATTGAAGAAGAAATCCTGTATCCAGGCACGCTGCGCATCGTTCCACGCCGTGCGGCGCAGGAAGCGGATGCCTTGTTTATCGAGCGCAGGCAGCAGCTCATCGTTGAGCACCCGGTATTGCCGTTCGATGAGCTGGTGTGCCTGTTCGCGCACCAGCTTCAGGGTCTGGCGCGCATCCATGCCATCCGGCCCGGCCGGGACGCCAGACAGCTTGATCTGTTCTTTCAGTCCGGCAACGCGGATTTCAAAGAACTCATCCAGGTTACTGCTGACGATGCACAGGTATTTCAGCCGCTCCAGCAGCGGAACATCGGCATTCTCCGCCTGTGCCAGTACGCGCCGGTTAAATTCCAGTTGTCCCAACTCGCGGTTGAGAAAGTGCTGCGCCGGAAATTTTTTAACCACCGTACAGATTGCCCCTACTTCTTTGGCGGCACATAGCCCGGGGGCATTTGCGACCCTTCGCCGAAGAAGTAATTCTCCATCTGCTCGGCCAGGTACTTGCGTGCATGCGCATCGGCAAGGTTGAGGCGGTTTTCGTTGACCAGTATGGTCTGGTGGCGCACCCAGCCCTGCCATGCTTCCTTGGAAACATTCTCAAAAATGCGCTTGCCCAGCTCGCCGGGGTAGTTGGGACGATCCAGTCCTTCCGCTTCGCGCCCGAGTTTCACACATTGCACCATTCTTGCCATCGCCAAATCCTCCTATTATTAGTTTATTGAGCCACATTAAATACAGAACTGTACACGAGATTCACTGCAGATTTTTTACGAATACCTTGGAGCGCCGCTGGTAGTTATACAGGTTTTTCTTCTGCGCGGGCAACTTGCCCACATCGGCCTCCTTGAATCCGCGCTCGACAAACCAGTGCGCGGTACGCGTGGTCAGCACAAACAGCTTGCGCAAACCCTGTGCCTGCGCCTCCGCCGTGATGTGCTTGAACAGCGCGTCGCCGTAGCCATGCCGGCGATAGCCGGGCTGCACCGCAAGGCATGCCAGTTCGGCCGCATTCTCGTCGGCAAACGGGTACAGCGCGGCGCAGCCGATGATGCGGTGGTCATGTTCCATCACCACGAAACGGCTAATCTCGCGCTCGAGCAGTTCGCGGCTGCGCCGCACCAATATGCCTTCATTCTCCAGCGGCTGCAACAGTTGCAGGATACCGCCGACATCGTCGATGGTGGCATCGCGCAAGGTGTTGAGCGTGGCTTCCACCACCATGCTGCCGATGCCGGTATCGGAAAACAGTTCCTGCAACACGGCGCCATCCACATGGCGGCTGACCAGGTGCGTGCGCGCCACACCCGCCTCGCAGGCATGCACCGCACAGGGCAGGAACAGGCCGACATCATCCGGCAGCTTGCGCTTGCCGGACAGGATGGCGCTGGCCTGGGCCACGGTCAATTCGCGCAGCAGCTCGCCCTTCTTGTCCTGCACGCCATCCGTGTCCATCAGGAAGATCAGCTTGTCCGCATCCAGCGCGATGGCGGTCTGCGTCGCCACATCTTCGAGCGTGAGATTGAACACCTCGCCGGTGGGCGAATAACCCAGCGGCGACAGCAGTACCACCTCGTTGAAGGCCAGCCGGTCGTTGATGGCGGCCACATCCACCTTGCGCACGCAACCGGTATGCAGCAGGTCCACGCCGTTGATCACGCCTATCGGCTGGGCGGTGATGAAATTGCCGCCCGCCACACGGATGTCGGCATTGGCCATCGGCGAATTCGCCAGCCCCATTGACAGCAATGCCTCGATCTCCACGCGCACCCGGCCCACCGCTTCCTTCACGCATCGCATGGTCTCCGCATCGGTCAGGCGAATGCCGCGGTGGTAGTGATCCTCAATGCTGTTGCGTGCAAGGTGTTGTTCGATCTGCGGGCGCGCACCGTGCACCAGCACCAGGCGCACACCCAGGCTGGCAAGCAGGTTAAGGTCATGGGTCAGCCCGATAAACTTGCCGTCCGCCACCACCTCGCCGCCGAAGGCGACCACGAAGGTGCGGTCGCGGAAGGCGTTGATGTAAGGCGCAACCGAACGGAACCATGCGACGAATTCGACAGGAAGGAGTGATGGGCTAGGTGACATCGTCTGGATTTGCTGTAAGAAATTTGTCGTACAGTGCACAGTATCCTGCAATGCGGCCATGTAGCGCAATAGTTACAAGCGCATAACAATGATTCTTGCTTCATTCACCGGACGCCACTCCGTTTCTCCATACTTTTCATCGGTTATTTTACGAAACATTGGCGTCCCTGAAATTCGCCTTTAATCATATAAAGCCATGCCGTACCTGCAATTGGCGAGGTAAAATAGCGCCATCTCCGGCACGCCAGACATAATAACCATGACACAGTCTTCGCTCACAGCATTATCGCCCCTGGACGGCCGCTATCACGGCAAGGTAGATGCCCTGCGCGGCTATTTCAGCGAATTCGGTTTGATCCGTTACCGCGTACTGATCGAGATCGAATGGTTCAAGGCACTCAGCGCCGAAGCAGGCATTGCGGAAATCGCGCCGCTCTCCGCCGCAACCATTGCGCAGCTCGACCAGCTTGCCGCACGGTTCAGCGAGGCCGATGCGGAACAGATCAAAGCCATCGAAAAGCGCACCAACCATGACGTGAAGGCCATCGAATACTGGCTGCGCGAGAAATTTTCCGCAAATGCGGAAACCGCAAACAAGCTGGAGTTCATCCATTTCGCCTGTACTTCGGAAGACATCAACAACCTGAGCCATGCGCTGATGTTGCAGCAGGCACGCGCCGATGTGATGCTGCCCGCCCTGGATGCGCTCGTCACCAGGCTGCGCGACATCGCCCACCAGCTGGCCGACCTGCCCATGCTGTGCCGCACCCACGGCCAGACCGCAACACCCAGCACGCTGGGCAAGGAAATGGCGAACGTGGTGCATCGCCTGCAACGCGCGCGCGCGCGTCTGGCCGACGTGGAAATACTGGGAAAGATCAACGGTGCGGTAGGCAACTACAACGCCCATCTGGCGGCTTATCCCGGCGTGGACTGGGAAGGTTTTGCGCAACGCTTCGTCACCGCACGCGGCATCGCTTTCAACCCTTACACCATCCAGATCGAGCCGCACGATTATATGGCCGAACTGTTCGATGCCTATGCCCGCGCCAACACCATATTGATTGACCTGAACCGCGACATCTGGGGCTATATCTCGCTGGGCTACTTCAAGCAAAAGGTGGTGGCAGGAGAAGTGGGCTCATCCACCATGCCGCACAAGGTCAACCCGATTGATTTTGAAAACTCGGAAGGCAACCTCGGCCTGGCCAACGCGCTGCTGAAACATTTATCCGAGAAGCTCCCGGTCTCGCGCTGGCAGCGCGACCTCACCGATTCCACCGTGCTGCGCAATATGGGCGTGGCGCTGGGCTACACCCTGCTGGCTTACGATTCGTGCCTGAAAGGATTAAACAAACTGGAGGCCAATCCGCAACGCCTGGCAGAGGATTTGGACAATAGCTGGGAAGTGCTGGCCGAGCCGATCCAGACCGTGATGCGGCGCTACGGTATCGAAAATGCGTACGACAGGCTGAAAGACCTGACGCGAGGCAAAGGTGGAATTAATCGTGACAGCCTGCGCGCTTTTATCCAGGCGCTGGATATCCCGGAAGCAGAAAAACAGCGCCTGTTTGAACTGTCACCCAAAACCTATCTCGGCAAGGCAAGCACGCTGGCGAGAAATATCTGACCGGCTCAAAGCGGCAAGCCAGCCGTGCGGGCTGATTACTCGATCTTTGCCTTGGCGCGCAAATCCTCAATCATCTTCTGCACGGATTGCTGCTGCAAACGTTTCGTCAGGTTGGGCTTGACTTCTTCATAAGGGGGGACCTTCAATTCCCGAACATCTTCCAGCTTGATAATATGCCAACCAGATTGTGATTGTACTGGCCCGCTCACCTGCCCCTTGCTGAGGCTTGCCAGCGCATCCGCAAACGGCTTGACGAAGTTGGCAGGAACAACCCAGCCCAGATCGCCTCCCTGTTCACGTGAACCTGCATCCTTGGATTTTTCTTTCGCCAGCTTTTCAAATTTCCCCTTCTTTGACGCTTGCGCAGCAATGGATTTTGCTTCATTCTCATTTTCAACAAGAATGTGGGAAACCTTGTATTCCTTGTTGCCGAGGCGTTTCTTCAGGGTTTCATATTCCTGCTTTAGCGCGTCTTCGCTGACCGGGTAGGTCTTGGTGTAATCTTGCACGAATGCGCCGGCCAGCACGGTTTGTTTGGCCAATTCCACTTGCTGGGCAGTTTCAGGCTGTTTGTCCAAACCTTTCTTCATGGCTTCCTGCGACAGAATTTCCAGATTAACCAGGTCGTCGCGGATAGCCTTCTGCAACTCCGGGCTGTCCGGCTGGCCTTGGCTGGCTGCCGCCTTGGTACGCAAATCAACGCGCGCCTGAGGAATGGATATGCCATTTACCGTTACGGCAGGCTTGTCTTCGGCATATACCACGCTGGCGGCAAAAGCACTCACTATGGTAAGCGCGGCAAATTTGAAAAGTTTTGTCATTGTGCAGTCCTAGTTTAAATTAATTAAAATTAACGCTCTTCGTGCAACCATTCAATCCGGCCGCACCTTGCAGTGCAGCTAAACCTATGACCAATCACCACACCCAAGCCTAAGCGGCTTGTGCAGGGATATTATCACGCTGGGCAATAATGCGGTTGTGCTCGTCCACATAGACGAGTTGGGGATGGAACTTCTGCAATTCAAGCTCGGAGTACAGCGCATAGGTGGCGATGATCAGGATGTCGCCCGGATTGGCCTTGTGCGCCGCTGCGCCGTTTACCGAAATGACGCCAGAGCCGCGTTGCGCGCGGATGGCATAGGTGGTGAAACGCTCGCCATTGGTGACATTATAAATGTCGATCTGCTGATATTCGCTGATGTCGGCGGCATCCAGCAAATTCTCGTCAATCGCGCACGAGCCTTCGTAATGTAGCTCCGAGCGCGTCACGCGCACGCGGTGCAATTTGGATTTGAGCATGGTACGTTGCATGTAATTACTCCAGCGGTAGAACCGGGGGGCGCATTATATAAGCGCTCACCCCTTAAGACAAACTTCCAGATTATCAATCAGCCGGGTCTCGCCCAACCGTGCCGCAGCCAGGATAACCAGGCCGCATTCGCCACTTTCTGGCTGCGCCAGGCCAACTTGGGTGCGCACCGCCACATAATCCACCTGCCAGCCGCGCGCAGTGAGCGCTTCCACAGCCTGTCGCTCCAGCTTGGGGTAATCCCTCTCACCGCCCAGCATAGCCTGCTGCATCCCGACCAGCATTCGATACAGAAAAGCCGCTTTGGTTCGCCCGGCAGCACTTAAATATTGATTGCGCGAACTGAGCGCCAATCCATCCGGCGCGCGCACGGTCTCGCCGCCGACGATCTCAACCGGCAAATTCAACTGTGCCGCCACCTGGCGCACTACATACAGCTGCTGGTAGTCCTTCTTGCCAAACACCGCCACCTGCGGCTGCACGATATTGAGCAATTTCAGCACCACCGTCGCCACCCCGCGAAAATGGCCGGGACGGAACGCACCGCACAATTCGTTGGCGCTCGGCGGCTCCACCGTCACCTGTTGCGGCTGCGGATACAGCTCGCGCTCGGTCGGCGCAAACACCACGTCCGCCAACCCTTCTAACTTGCCGCAGTCCGCCTGCAAGGTGCGCGGATACTTGCCGAAATCCTCGTTCGCGCCGAACTGCAAGGGGTTCACGAAAATGCTCACTACCACACAACGTCCATGCTGGCGCGCGATGCGCACCAGGTCGAGGTGGCCCTCGTGCAGATTGCCCATGGTCGGCACGAAGGCAATGCTCGTTTCGCCGCACAAGCGCTGGCGCAATTCTTCAACAGTGGAAATGAGTTGCATCAGAAACTATGTTCCGCATCGGGAAACGTACCCGCCTTCACCTCGGCCACATAGCGCGCCACCGCATCGGCAATACTCTGCGCGCCCTGCATATAATTTTTTGCGAAGCGCGCCTTCTTGCCCTGGTAGATGCCCAGCATGTCGTGCAGCACCAGCACCTGGCCGGAACATTCCGCGCCCGCGCCGATGCCGATGGCGGGGATGGCCAGTTGCGCGGTGATTTCCGCCGCCAGCAGCGCGGGGATGGTTTCCAGCACCAGCATTCCCGCGCCCGCCTGTGCCACGGCAGCGGCGTCGTTCAGCAGGCGCTGCGCGTCCGCCGCAGTCTTGCCCTGCACGCGATAACCTCCCATCTGGTGCACCGACTGCGGCGTCAGCCCGATGTGGGCGCATACCGGGATACCGCGCTGCGTAAGAAACGCGATGGTGTCGGCCATTACCGCGCCGCCTTCGAGCTTGACCATGTGCGCGCCCGCCGCCATCAGCCGCGCGGCATGTTCAAAGGTCTTTTCCGGGCTGACCTGAAAGGTGCCGAACGGCATGTCGCCAATGATGAACGCCCGCTTGGCCCCGCGCGCTACACACGCCGTGTGATAAACCATTTCGTCCAGCGTGACCGGCAAGGTGGTCTCATGCCCTTGCAGCACCATGCCGAGCGAGTCGCCCACCAGCAGCACATCCACACCATTGGCCTCGAGCAGCATTGCAAAGCAGGCGTCATAACAAGTCAGCACGGCGATTTTCTCGCCCTTGTCGCGCATGGCCTGCAATGCCGTCATCGTCGTGCGCATTTTGTTCTCAGGGGTTGTCATGTAGTCATCTCCAATTCCTGTTGCCGGCAGCCTTGCAATGCCTCCTGCACCGCACCGATGCCGGGGATCACGCAGTCCGGTGCGATTTCCAGCAAGGGACGCAGCACGAATGCGCGCAAATGCATCTGCGGATGCGGGATGGTCAGGCCGTGTTCGTGGTAGCGCAAATCATCGTACAGCAGCACGTCCAGGTCCAGCGTGCGCGGCGCGTTGCGGAATTCGCGCGTGCGGCCACACTCGTGCTCCAGATCGAGCAGCGCATCGAGCAAGGCGCGCGGACTCAATGCCGTTTCCAGCTTTGCCACCGCATTGATGAAGTCCGGCTGCTCCAGGAAACCGATCGGTGCGCTGCGGTACAGCGAGGACTGCGCCAATACCCTGGTGTGCGGCAAGCCGCCCAATGCCCGCAAGGCCCGCGCTACTTGCTCGCGCGGACCGGACAGGTTGCTGCCCAAGCCAACAAAAGCGAGATGCCCGGCCATCACTCGATGGGCAGCACGATTTGGACTGCTTCCGGTTTGGCTTCAGCACTCGATTTCTTGCGGCGGCGGCGCTTCTTGGGTGCCTCGTCCGGCAACAGCATTTCGGCGCGGCGCTGTTCCGATGCATCCTGAAACTCGTCCCACCACAAGCCAAGCTCTTCATTTGCCTCGCCGCTCTCGCAGCGCAGCAACAGGAAATCATACGCGGCGCGGAAGCGCGGCTGCGCCAGCAGGCGTATGGGGCGCTGGCCGCCGCGCTGCTCGAAGCGCGGCTGCAACAGCCACAATTCCTTCATGATCGCGTCGTAACGGCGCGGAATGGCGAGCTGCACCTGCTGCCGGCCGAGCACATCATCCATCGCCTTGTGCAGTGCCGCGACCGGCTTCTCACCCGCATCCTGAAGCTTCTTCCAATCGGCCAGCACCTCATGCCACAGCAACGCGGCAAACAGGAAAGCGGGCGAGGTCGATTTCTCTTCGCGGATACGCTGGTCGGTATTCTCCAGCGCCAGCATGACAAACTTCTCGCCCAGCGGCTGCTCCAGTATCACGTCCAGCATGGGCAACAAGCCGTGGTGCAAATCCATCGCACGCAGCTTCTTGACGCACTCCACCGCATGGCCGGACAGCAGCAGCTTGAGCATCTCATCCAGCAGGCGCGCCTGCGGCACGTTGCCGAGCAGCTCTTTCATGCCCGCAATAGGCGCGGCAGTGGCCGCATCCAGTCTCATGCCGAGCTTGGCCGACAGGCGCACCGCGCGCAGCATGCGCACCGGGTCTTCGCGGTAGCGCACCGCCGGGTCGCCGATCATGCGCAGGGTGTTGGCGCGGATGTCGGCATAGCCATTGTGGTAGTCGTAAATTTCCTGGCTGGCCGGATCGTAAAACAGCGCGTTGGCGGTGAAATCGCGCCGCGCCGCATCCTGCTCCTGGTCGCCGAATTCGTTATCGCGCAGCAGGCGGCCATGCTCGTCGGTCTGCGCGTCTTCCGCCTCGATCATGCGGCGGAAGGTGGAAGTCTCCACCGTCTCCTCGCCGAACATCACGTGCACCAGGCGGAAGCGCCGCCCGATGATGCGCGAACGGCGGAACACGCGGCGCACATCTTCCGGCGTGGCGTCGGTGGCGATATCGAAATCCTTGGGGTGGCGTTCAAGCAGCAAGTCGCGCACCGCGCCGCCCACCACGAAAGCCTTGTAGCCGGCGGCCTGCAGGCCGCCGGTCACCCTGCGCGCAGCGGGGCTGATGCCATCGCGGCTGACGCCATGCACTTCAAACGGAATGATGTGGCATCTGCCTTCCATCTTGGTGCGGGCAGCTTTTCCGAACACGCGCTTGAACAGTTTTTTTATCATTGAGTTCCATGCAATTGTGGCCATCGCGGCCAAGAGGGGAATGGTCGTTAATGCCCCCGAAGGCACGGATTATACACCTGTACTTTTCTTCCGCCGTCAGCGTATGCAAGGCAGCGGCACTGCTTCAACCCAAATAATCCATTAGGCTGTAGGAGCTCGATTTATCGAGCGATTCATCGAGAGCCATCGCGCAATAAATTGCGCTCCTACAAGAGGTTTGGTTCTAATGGACAATCCGGGTTCAATGCGCCTCAAATGCGGTAATTCAGATTGAAATTATGTGGCGCAAAGCCAGAATCGCGGGGTGCATCGGCATGGCCGAAACCCGGGGCAGCACTCGTTACGCGTGAATCTCACCGGTTAACCAGACACCTTGCAATCCAGACACCTCACGAAAAATATGGTGTCAAGAATTTGCACTAGCATTCGGTATTGGGCCGCTTGACCAGTTTGCGCTGCAAGGTGCGGCGGTGCATGTTGAGGGCGCGCGCGGTGGCGGAGATGTTGCCCTGGTGTTCCTGCAACACGCGCTGGATGTGTTCCCACTCCAGCCGTTCCACCGAGGGAGGTTGTGCATTGAGAGGCAAGCCGGAATTGGCAAGGTGGCCGAATGCAGCCACGATGTCATCGGCATTTGCCGGTTTGGACAGGTACTGCGTTGCGCCCAGCTTGATCGCTTCCACTGCCGTGGCGATGCTGGCATAGCCGGTGAGCACGACGATGCGCGTAGCCGGATCGAGCTTGTGCAGGGCCTGAATGAGTGTCAGCCCGGATGCCCCGTCCATCTTCAGGTCAACCACGGCGTATTCCGGGGGATTGGCCGCCGCCAGCGGCAGTGCTTGTTCGACGCTATGCGCCACCATCACCGTGAAGTTGCGCCTTTCCAGCGCCCGGCATAGCACGTGGCAAAAAGTGGTGTCGTCATCCACCAGCAACAGCGAGGCATTTTCAGCGGGGAATGTGTTCACGGTTTCTGGGGCCGCAACGGCAGGATAATTTCAGTGGTTGCACCGCCGCCATCGCGGTTGAAAAGGCGCACTTTTCCACCCATGCGTTCCACTGTGGCATTGGCAAGGAATATCCCCAGGCCACGCCCTTCCTTTTTGGTGGTGAAGAATGCCGAGCCGGCGCGGGCTGCGGCTTCCGGGGTGAGTCCCTGGCCATGGTCCTGTATTTCCAGCGTAAAGGAATTGGCATCCCAATGCACCCGGATGTCGATCTCGTCCGGCGAGGCATCGGCGGCATTATTCAGCAAATTGAGCAGTGCCGCACGCAGTGTCGGGTCTATATACAACTGCGGTGCAGGTTGTGTGCCGGATACCCGGTATTGGTAATGCACGGCCGGGCGCAACAACTGCCACTCATCCAGCGTAGCGGCCAGGAACTGCTCCAGCGGTTGCGGGGCTTGTGTAGCCGTGTCTTGCGCATTGGCCAGCAGCTTGCCGAGGATGCGCTTGCATATTTGCACCTGGTCGTCGAGGATGGCAAGGTCGCCGCGCCATTCCGGCAACACGGCATGGTCACGCTTCAGTTCGCCGATGATTACCGATAGCGTGGAGAGCGGCGTGCCCAGTTCGTGTGCGGCGCCAGCCGCTTGTGTGCCGAGCGCCACGATACGCTCGTTGCGCAGCGTTTCCTCGCGTATCTTCGCCAGGGTTTCGTCGCGGCTGCGCACGGCGTGCGCCATCTTTACCACAAAATACGCCACCACTACCGCGCTGATGACGAAGCCCAGCCACATGCCGATGACGTGCATGTTGAATGCGTCGCCCTCCGGCATGGCATGATGCATTCCTTCATGCCCGCCGGCTGTTGGCAGCGGCACGTAAAACTTCATCAACAGGGTGTAACAGCCAGTGGTAATGCCTGTCATCGCCCAAGTGTAGCCGTGCGGCAACGTGGCCGCGGCGATCACCAGCGGCAACAGGAACAATGAGATGAAAGGGTTGGTTGAGCCACCGCCGTAATAAAGCAGCACAGAAAGCGCCAGCACGTCGGCGCACAACTGCGCAAACAATTCAGGATTGGAAACGGGTGAATCGGCACGCAAACGCCACCACGTGAACAGGTTCAGCCCGGCCAGCAAGGCAATAGCCGTGAGCATGGGAAACCATTGCAGTTGCATCGCAAGAAAGCGGTACACCAGCGCAAGCGTGATGCACTGCCCAGCCACCGCAATGGCACGCAACAATACTATGCGGCGCAAGTGGGTGTGTCCGGTCTGGGCGGCGAGAATGGCAAAGTTCATGGCGTAATCTTACTAGGTTGGCAGGATTGGTGGGGTGCGGCAAATTGTCACACGCCCACTGGCGCACAAACACATTAAATTTGTGTCGGAGTATTGCGCAGACAGGTCTTTTCATGGATAATTCGCGGTCTCATACGTATCCGGCGCATGTATAAAAGCGCCGCATGTATAAAAGCGCAATTTTTAGCAAGGAAAAAAATGAAAGCCGATATCCATCCACAATATAACGAAATTACCGTAAATTGCAGCTGTGGCAATACGTTCAAGACCAAGTCCACCATGGGCAAGCCGCTGCATGTGGAAGTCTGTTCGGAATGCCATCCGTTTTACACCGGCACACAGAAGATTGTGGACACTGCGGGCCGCATCGAAAAGTTCAACCAGAAATATAACAAGCCTGGTGTAAAAGCTGCCGCATAAATAAATGGAACTCCACAACAGTTAACCATCAAAAGGCAGCATTCGCTGCCTTTTTTGTTTTTGCTTTAATCTGTTACAAACAAAAAACATTTTCCTGATGGAGGAATTATGAGATTCATGTTTGTTTGCTCGATACTGCTGATCCTGGCTGGTTGTGCGCAGAACCCGGTAAGCGGCCAGAATGACTTCGTCATGATGTCCGAGGCACAAGAAGTCAGCATAGGCCGCCGCACAGACCTGGAAATCAAGAAGCAATACAAGGTGTATGAATCCAGGGCGTTGCAGGATTATGTCAACAGCGTGGGGCAAAAAGTTGCAAAGCATAGCCACCGCCCGAACCTGAAGTACCATTTCACCGTTCTGGATTCACCTGAAGTCAACGCGTTTGCCTTGCCCGGCGGATATGTCTATATCACACGGGGCATTCTCCCTTACCTCAACTCCGAAGCCGAGCTGGCTGCCGTGCTGGGCCACGAAATCGGCCACGTCACCGCCCGCCACGGGGTGCGCCAGCAAAGCGCCGCTCAGGCAGCAAATATCAGCCTGACCATCGCTTCGATTTTTGTGCCGCAAATCAACACTACCGTTGGGCAGAACCTGAGCAATATCCTGGGTGGCGCGCTGCTTTCCGGTTATGGCCGCGACCATGAACTGGAAGCAGACCGCCTGGGCGCGGAATATCTGGCACGCACCCAATATGATCCGCAGGCCATGATTCGCGTGGTCCGCGTCTTGAAAAACCAGGAAATGTTCGACGCGGAAATCGCCAAGCAGGAAGGCCGCGAGCCGCGCCACTACCATGGCCTGTTTGCCACGCACCCGGATAACGACACGCGCCTGCAACAGGTGATCGGGGAAGCCGGCCACCTGACCGTAGCCAACCCCATAGAAGAATACACCGCATTCCTGAAACAAAGCGATGGGCTGGTCTTTAACGAAAGCGGCGAGCAAGGTGTGCTGCGCAACAACAAGTTCATGCATGCCGAATTAGGCATTGCGCTGACTTTCCCGCACGACTGGCGCGTGAAAAACCAGCCGGACAAGCTTATTGCCGTCAGCCCGCAAGCTGATGCCACCCTCCAGTTGAAAATGGATGAAAAACCCTCCGGCACGCCTGCCGAGTATGCCCGCAGGATGGGCGGTTTCGGCTCGAACAGCCAAGTGGAAGCGCTGGAGGTCAACCGCCTGCCTGCCGCCATTGCCACGTTCCGGTCAGCGGTGGCGGGGGTGGTGTATTTCGACAAGAAGGCCTTTGTCGTGCAGGGCGATGCCAAGTCGCGTGAGGTATTCGCCACGCACCGCAGCGATATGCTGGACACCATCCACAGCTTCCATGCGCTGAGCGATGCCGAGCTCAAGCTGGCCAAACCGCTGGTTGTCAGGCTCATTACCTCGCAAGAAGGCGACACCTACGCCAAACTGGCGCAACATTCGCCGCTCGGCAAAGAAGCGGAAAGCTACCTGCGCCTGATCAATGGCAGCTATCCGCAAGGCGAGCCCGCGCCGGGCCAGTACGTCAAGATCATAGAATAAGCATTTCGTGTTCTCTTACCCTGCCACCGTCCACGAGCACCCTATCACGCAAACCAAGGCGGTGTCCCTCGCGTTGCTGTGCGCGATATGGATGGTCACCGGCCTGATCGGGCACGACCCGTGGAAGCCCGATGACGCCCATAGCTTCTGGCAGGTTTACCACATCCTGCAAAGCGGCGACTGGCTGGTTCCCACCATCGCGGGCGAACCGCACATGGACAAGCCGCCGCTGTTCTACGCGACTGCCGCGCTGTTTGCCAAACTGTTTTCTTCCAAGCTTGCGCTGCATGACGGCGCGCGCCTGGCGAGCGGTTTCTATACCGCGCTCACGCTGCTCTTCACCGGGCTGGCCGGGCGCGAATTGTTCGGCAGCGGGCGCGGTTGGGCGGCGGCCATTATCCTGATCGGCTGTCTCGGCATGCTGGTGAGCGCGCATCAACTCGTCACCGACCTGGCCCTGCTCACCGGCTGCGCCATGATGCTGTATGGCTATGCCCTGGTACAGCGCCGCACCATAGCCGCAGGCATCCTGCTCGGCACCGGCATGGGCATCGGCTTCATGGCCAAGGGCTTCATCGCGCCGATATTATTCCTGCTCATCAGCGCCGCGTTGCTGCTGTTCCGCAACTGGCGCACCCGGCCCTTCTTCACCAGCCTGGCCATCGCCGCACTCTGTGCCCTGCCCTGGCTGACCATCTGGCCCTATTTGCTGTACCAGCGTTCGCCGCAGCTATTCGTGGAATGGGCATGGGCGCACAACATCGGGCGCTGGTTTGATTACGCGCGCAACGACCAGCATGACGAAGTTTTCTACTATGTGAAGATCCTGCCCTGGTTTGCCTGGCCCGCCTTGCCGCTGGCCGCGTGGGCGGTGTGGCAGGCGCGCAGGAAAGTATTGCACGAGCCGGAGTTCCAGTTGCTGCTGGTGAGCTTTGCGGTGATGCTGGTCACGCTGAGCCTGGTGCCCAACATCAAGGACATCTACGCGCTGCCCATGCTGCTGCCGCTCACCCTGCTCGCCACCGCGGCGCTTTCCACGCTGCGGCGCGGCGCGGCCAATGCGCTGGACTGGTTCGGCATCATGACCTTCGCCCTGCTCGCCATCGCGCTGTGGTGGGGCTGGGCCGGGCTGCTGCTGGACAACCACGCCAAGATCACGCAATGGCTGAAAGAGTACCAGCCCGGCTTCGAGCCGACGGTGCACACCCCGACATTCTGGATTGCGGCGGCGGCCAGCGTGCTATGGATGGTGCTGGTGTGGCGCGTGGGGCGCTCCATGCGCCGCTCCGTCACCAACTGGGCGGCGGGCGTCACCCTGATCTGGGTGCTTGCCATGACCATCTGGCTGCCCTGGTTGGACAGCGGCAAGAGCTACCGCAATATGGTTGTCTCCATGAAGCACGCACTGCCGAAGCACTACAATTGCATCGGCGGGCATCGCCTGAATAACGACTACCGCGCCATGCTGCAGTACTTCGGCAACATCACCCTGCGCCGCCATGCACAGCACAGTTGCGATCTGCTGCTGGCGCGCGGAGGCCGGGAAGCCGAGCCTATGGAGGATGAAACCGGGTGGAAGAAAATCTGGGAAGGCGGGCGCAGCAGCGACAAGAAAGAAAGGTTCAGGTTGTATCG
>JAQTOM010000001.1:0-37577 GCA_028713345.1 Gallionellaceae bacterium
GTCCACGATCTTGCGCGAGGACTCGTTGATCGAGCTCATGGTGCCCACCACCTGGTCCACCACCGCCCCGCCTCTTGCGGCGATCTCGCTGGCGCCCCGCGCCAGCTGGTTGGCCTGCCTGGCGTTCCCGGCATTCTGCTTCACGATAGAGGTGAGTTGCTCCATGCTGGCTGCGGTTTCTTCCAGCGATGCGGCCTGCTCTTCGGTGCGTACCGACAGGTCGATACTGCCTTGGGAAATCTCCCTGGAGGAGGTGTCAATCAAGTCCACCGATTGCTTGATGCCTGCAATAATCTTGCGCAAGCTTTCCTGCATCACCTGCAGCGAATGCATCATGCTGGATGTGTCGCCTGCCTTGACGTCAAGGTTCAATGTCAGGTCGCCGCCGGCAATCTTGTGCACCGAAGCGGCGGCATATTCCGGTTCGCCGCCCAGCTGTTTCAGCAAGTTGCGGATAAGAAAAAAAGCAAAAATGAATGTAGCCAAAATGGAAAAAATAGTGAGCGTGATGAAAACCACCATCATGCCTCTGGCTTCACTCCTGAGGTTCTCGGCACTGCCGAGAAGATCGCCGGAAAGCCTGTCTTCAACCTCCTTGAGCAGATTAATCCTGTCCGTCGCCACCTTGAACCAGTAAGTCGGCTCGATGCCGAGTTTCGGTGCGCCGGCATTATCCATGACGGTTTTCTTTATCCGTTCGACCTCCTCCACGGACTGGTCCGCCATCTTGCTCTTGTAGAATATTTTTTGGCTATCCTGCGCATGGCTGAGAAATATATCGCCATAGGTATCCTGTGCGGAAGAGTTAATCAGGAATTTGTTGAGCGAATCTGCCGTAAACTTGCCGGCAGTAAGCACCGATGACAGCATGGCACGCTCCCGCCCTGCCCTTTCCTTGACCGCAAGCAGGCTCGCATAGGCCGAGGCCAGCCGGGAAATTCCGCTGTGGGTGCTAAGCATGGAAACCATGGAAGGAACGCTCAGGTAAGTGCTGATGGCCTTGGTGTAATAAGCGGCTGATTCTGGCGCCTCCGCCCTGAGCGCGCTGATATCACTGCGCCTGGCGACGATGTCTGCCAAACTTGCCTGGGCATTATTAAGGGTTGTCTTCAGGCTGTCATCGTACTGGGCAAGATCGAAGTCTTTCAGGATCAAGCGGAGGGCATCCGCTTTTTTATCTGTTTCCGTGCGCTGGCCTGGCAAGTCAGCAGCAAACCCGGCTCCTTTGCTGACGATGAAGCCAGCGCTCATTCCGCGTTCCTTCTGTAATTCGTGGGTAAGCGCGCCAATTTTGACGGAAACATCGACCAGTGATTCCAGTTTGGCCATGTCTGCCGCCACCGTAGCCTTTTCGAGCGTCCCGTAAACAGAGAAGTACAGCAAGGCAAGCGTAGGAATGCTTGCCATTACAATCAATCTTGTTCTGGTCTTAAGGTTGGCAATCATGTTTACTCCCGATAATTGCCAGGGACACACCCAAAAATTGCAAACAATGCCGGGTAGTTACGATCTCGGTTTAACCTAAATTTGGCAGACAATTAAGGAGGCTTTCATGATTTTGTACATATTGTTCCTCTGGCGGGATTGAGTTTTGAATTATTGCCTGGAGGAAGATATCAGGTTGATGGCGAAATGGGCCAGTTGGCTGCCGGAGTTTAAGTTTAGCTTCTTTTTTATGTTGGCCCGGTGAGACTCTATGGTTTTAACGCTACGAAAAAGCTTTCCGGCGATTTCGCTGGTACCCAAACCCAGTCCGATCAGGTGTAGTACTTCAACCTCATTGGTAGTCAGGTTTTTTATCGGTGAAGCCTGATCAGGATTGCCATATCCGGTCTTGTGGGGCATGCGTGCTTTTACTTGGTCGCTCACGTAAGTTTCGCCCTTTAATATCTGCCGTATGGCCTGCAACATAGTGTCTGTCGCAGCCTGCTTCATCAGGTAACCGTGTGCACCAGCCCGCAACGCTATTTCAGCATAAGTTGTTTCATCGTGCATGGACATCATCAAAATGCGCAAATCGGGAAAGCCGTAAAGCAGTCTCTTGACCAGTTCCAGGCCGGACGAGCCAGCGAGGGACAGGTCCACAATTGCCAAGTTGTGCTGGCAGGATCGGTTCGTAGCCAATGCCTGCTCGGTGTCGCTGGCTTCACAGCAGGCATGCATATCTCCCTCACGATTGATCAGCATGGCCATGCCCTGCCTGACGATGGGATGGTCATCAACAATAATGATTTTGGCTTTTTGGTTCACGGAATGTTTCATAATTGCATATTCAAGCTGACTCTGGTACCCCCACCAGGCAGCGCAACGATATGCAAATCGCCCCCAAGCAACGAGGCGCGATACTGCATGGTATGCATACCAAGCCCCTCCATTTTTTCTGGTTTTGTCGAATTATCGATACCGCAACCATTGTCGTCAACCTCGAGAGAGAGCATGTATGGGGCGGCCACCGTCAGGCGCAACGTGATTATTGAGGCTCCACTATGCTTGATGGCGTTATTGGCCGCTTCCTGGGCAATACGGAACAGGTTAATCACAGCAAGCGTATCGTCAATCCGGTACGATTCTTCGTTTTTACATATAAAACTGCACTCGACGGGATATATGGATTCTATATTGCTTGCGAGATGCCTTAACATCGCGGGCAGGCCAGAATCCCTTAATTCCATTGGGTACAAACCTTGTGCCAGCTTGCGTGTCTTGGAGATTGCCTCATTGATCAGCGCGGTAATTTTTGATGCTTCCGCCGAACCGGGGTGGCCTTGGCTCTTTAGGTGTTTAAACAACACCTCCGACATGAATGCAATTCCTGTTAGGTGCTGTCCCAAGTCATCGTGCAGTTCCTGCCCTATCCGTTGCTGGGTTTCTTCGCTGATAGTGATAATCCTGCACTCTGCTTTACCGGCTCGATTAAGCGCAATTGTTACGGCATTATCCAGGTCGCTTCTGGCTTTCTTGAGGCCCGCAGCCATCTCATTAAATGACCCGGCAAGCTTGCCGATCTCATCCTCCGACTCGATTGGCGCCAAGCTATCCAGGTCACCATTGCCCAACCGGATGGCGGCATTATTTATTTTTCCCAAGGGGCGGACAATTAAAAATGAGAGCACCAGGAGAATCACAAAAACGGCAACGAGTGAAATTACCATTAACACGATGGATACATTCTTTCCGAGTTCAGCAATTGGAACGAAGGCATCGTGGGCTGCGAGTTCAATTTTCAAAGTCCAGCCATTGCCTTTATATTGCCGGTAACCCTGTTCCCTGGCAAAAGCCAGAATTATTTTTTCACGTTCATGCGCACCTGAAGCGGTACCCGGTTCATGAAAATGAACCACGCTGCCAACATTATTCTGTGGTGAAAAGTTGTTTTTTATGGTCAGAAAATCCCCGTCCACTTCCTTAAGAATGGATTGATTATCATGATTTGAATAAAGTATTAACCCGTTGCTGCCAAGGAGGTGCACCTTGTACTTGTTATTATCGCTAATGATGTTATCCCTGCCCTCCAGCAAGTCATTAAGCCCCTCGACCGGAACTCGCGCCACGAGTATGCCCACAGTCTTCATTTTATTATCGACTACGCGATCTACCAGGTGAATTGTTGGTATTTTGAGCGATTCAGATTGCGAGATATCGACTATGTGATCCTTGCCTTCATAAACTGCGGGCCAATACTCGGTCAATGAGTGTCTTGTGGCGGCTGCCATCGGGCCCGAACCGGAGCTTGCTATTTTCACCCTGTCCGGGCTGAAAAATGATATGGCAACGTAATAGGGGTACCTGTGTATGAACTTGTTGAGTTCATGCCGGATTTCTGCTGGCGTGGATTTTCCTGATGAGATAATCGGGTTGGCACTAAAAACATCCAGATCGTCCATTTTTTCAAAAAACATCCTGTCCAGCTTGTCCAGGTAATTGAAAGCCACGCTCTCCAATTTCTCAGTTATTTCCTTTTCCAGAATTTCATTCTGAAAACTGTAAATCGCAAAGTATGTGGTATACCCCATTACCAGGATAATGACTGAAAAAATCAGAGTAAATTTTGTGGCCAGCTTCATGGGCGGTTACGGCTCAAGATGAAGGTGCGTTTACTGTATGGCCTGGTTTAACGAGGCCATTTTCACCGCAGAATAGCCGTTCCAACAGAGGAACAGATGCACAAATGAACATGCCGCACGCAGTGAGGCACGTTGTCCGGATAACAAGCAGCTCAAGTCATCTTCAGGTGGTCAATGCCCGACATTACATCGGCATCCCTGGAATGCTTGCTGTTCAGTTTGATATTCAGGCGCAGGTCATTGAGCGAGTCGGCATTTTTCAATGCTTCTTCATAGCTGATCTTGTCGGATTCGTAGAGATCAAACAGCGCCTGGTCGAAAGTCTGCATGCCGATCTCGCGCGACTTCGACATGACGCTTTTAATCTGGTTGACCTCGCCTTTAAAGATGAGGTCGGCAATCAGCGGAGAATTGAGCATGATTTCAATCGCCGCCGCGCGCCCCGCCCCGTCTTTTTTCGGGATCAGGCGTTGCGAGATGAGCGCCTTGACATTAAGCGACAAGTCCATCAGCAACTGCGTGCGGCGTTCTTCCGGGAAGAAGTTGATGATGCGGTCGAGCGCCTGGTTGGCGCTATTGGCGTGCAGGGTGGCCAGGCACAGGTGGCCGGTCTCGGCGAATGCCACGGCATGTTCCATGGTTTCATGGTCGCGGATTTCACCGATGAGGATCACGTCCGGCGCCTGGCGCAGCGTGTTCTTCAGCGCCGCTTGCCAGGAATCGGTATCCACACCGACCTCGCGGTGGGTGATGATGCAGTTGATGTGCTCATGCACATATTCCACCGGGTCTTCGATGGTGATGATGTGGCCGTAGCTGTTCTTGTTGCGGTGGCCAAGCATGGCCGCCAGGGTGGTGGATTTGCCGGAGCCGGTGCCGCCAACCAGGATGACCAGTCCGCGCTTGGTCATGACTATGTCCTTCAGTACCGATGGCAGCCCCATCTCATCCAAGTCCGGAATCTTGGTGGTAATGGTGCGCAGCACCATGCCGACGCGCTGCTGCTGCATGAACACGTTGACGCGGAAACGCCCGATGCCGGGCGGGCTGATGGCGAAGTTGCATTCGTGCGTAGATTCGAATTCGGCAGCCTGTTTATCGTTCATGATGCTGCGCGCCAGCTCCTGGGTGTGCTGCGCGGTCAGCGCCTGCGGGGAGACGGGCGTCATCCTGCCGTCCATCTTGAAAGCAGGCGGATAGCCGGCGGTAATAAACAGGTCGGATGCCTTCTTGCTGAGCATTCCGCGCAGTAGATTGTGGATCAGCTCGGTGGCCTGTGCTCTTTCCATGGTGAACTCCTGATTGCCTTGTGCTAATTAATTTCCGGGGAACAAGTCCTTGTTCATGGCCTTGCTGCGCGCTTCCGCAGCGGATACCTTGTTGGCCTTAACCAGGCTTTGCAGGCACTGATCCAGCGTCTGCATCCCGATATTTCCGCCGGTCTGAATGGCGGAATACATCTGCGGCACCTTGGCTTCGCGGATCAGGTTGCGGATGGCAGGCGTGCAGATCATGATTTCATGGGCAGCGGCCCGGCCCGCCCCGTCCTTGGTCTTGAGCAGCGTCTGCGAGATCACCGCACGCAGCGATTCCGACAGCATGGCGCGCACCATTTCCTTCTCGTCGGCGGGAAACACGTCGATGATACGGTCGATGGTCTTGGCCGCCGAGCTGGTGTGCAGCGTACCGAACACCAGGTGGCCGGTTTCCGCCGCCGACATCGCCAGGCGTATGGTTTCCAGGTCGCGCATTTCACCCACCAGGATTACGTCCGGGTCTTCGCGCAGGGCGCTGCGCAGGGCGTTCTGGAACGACAGCGTGTGCGGGCCGACCTCGCGCTGGTTGATCAGGCACTTCTTGCTTTCATGCACGAATTCGATCGGGTCTTCCACGGTCAGGATGTGGCCCATCTCGTTTTCGTTGCGGTGGTTGACCATCGCCGCCAGCGTGGTGGACTTGCCCGAGCCGGTCGGCCCGGTCACCAGCACCAGACCGCGCGGATAATCGGAAATGGACTCGAAAATCTTCGGCGCCTTGAGGTCTTCCAGCGACAGTATCTTGGAGGGAATGGTGCGCATGACCGCGCCCGCGCCACGATTGTGGACGAAGGCGTTGACGCGAAAACGTGCCAGGTTGGGCACCTCGAAAGAGAAGTCGACCTCCTTGTTCTCCTCGTAAAACTTGCGCTGCCCGTCGTTCATGATGTCGTACACCAGGGCATGCACTTCCTTGTGCTCCATCGGCGGCAGGTTGATCCTGCGTATGTCGCCATGCACGCGGATCATCGGCGGCAAACCGGCAGAAAGGTGCAAATCGGAAGCCTTGTTCTTGACGCTAAAAGCAAGCAGTTCGGTAATATCCATTATAATCCTCGCTGATTAGCGGATCGCGCAGCGGCGCGGTCGCAGGGTGTGGCCAACAACATTAAAGTAAAACTCGCGGCGCGATTCCCTGTTCCCCTCTCCCTTCTGGGGGAGGGCTGGGGAGGGGGAACAGACATGGCATGTGCAAGTTTCATTATCCGGGGCGGTTATACACCATGACCGCTAGATTATGACCGTAATCGCTTCCAACTTGCAAGCCGTCAACCGTGCCGTCGCCCAGGCTGCGCGCACGGCGCAACGGCGCGCAGAAGAGGTCGCCTTGCTGGCGGTAAGCAAGACCTTTCCCGCAACTGCGGTGCGCGAGGCATTCCAGGCAGGACAGCGCGCCTTCGGCGAGAGCTACGTGCAGGAAGCGCTGGGCAAAATCGGGGAACTGCGCGACCTTGCGCTGGAGTGGCACTTCATCGGTCCGATCCAGAGCAACAAGACGCGCAGCATCGCGGAAAATTTTGCCTGGGTGCATGGCGTGGACAGGCTGAAAATTGCCGAGCGCTTGTCCGCGCAACGTCCGCAAAACTTGCCGCCGCTCAATGTATGCCTGCAAGTGAATGTGAGCGGCGAGGACAGCAAGAGCGGCGTGGCTCCCGCTGAGGTGACGGAACTGGCACAAGCCGTGGCGCGTCTGCCGCATCTCAGGCTGCGCGGGCTGATGGCCATTCCCGCACCGGCAGATGATTTGTCCGAACAGCGCAAACCGTTCGCGAGGCTGCGCGAACTGATGCGGCAGCTTAACGCGCAGGGATTGGAACTGGACACCTTGTCGATGGGTATGTCGCATGACATGGAGGCGGCGGTGCTGGAAGGCGCAACCATCGTGCGCGTTGGGACGGCAATTTTTGGCGAGCGAAATTATGGAGAAAAATAAATGAATATCTGTTTCATCGGCGGCGGCAACATGGCGAATGCGCTCATCGGCGGCTTGCTCAAGCGCAACTTCACGGCGGCGCAACTGCGCGTGGTGGAAATCAACGCCGACAACCGTGCCAAGTTGCAAAATGAATTCGGCGTGCAGGCCAGTGCGGATATGGCGTCGGGCTTGATGGACAGCGACGCCGTCGTGCTGGCGGTGAAGCCGCAGCAGTTGCGCGAAGTCGCCGTGCAGCTTGCGCCGCTGCTTTCCGGGCAATTGCTGATCTCGATTGCGGCGGGCATCCGCGCCGCCGACTTGGCGCGCTGGCTGGGGTCGCAGAATGTGGTGCGCGCCATGCCGAACACGCCCGCGCTGATCCAGAGCGGCATCACCGGCCTGTATGCGCTACCTGCGGTAGGCAAGGTGCAGTGCGGCATGGCACAGACCATACTCGCCGCCGTGGGCAACACGCTGTGGCTGGAAGACGAGGCAATGCTGGACGCGGTCACCGCCATATCCGGCAGCGGCCCGGCCTATGTGTTCTATTTCATCGAAGCCATGCAACAGGCAGCGCGCGAGTTGGGATTCGACGCCGAACAGGCGCGCCGCCTGTCCATTGACACTTTCATCGGCGCGGCCAAACTGGCCGATGCCAGCGAGGAGGATGCGAGCGTATTGCGCGCGCGCGTCACCTCGAAGAACGGCACGACCGAGCGTGCGTTGCTCAGCATGGAAGCCAATAACGTAAGACAGCATATCATCACGGCGGCGAAGGCCGCCGCCGCGCGCGCCGGGGAGATGGGCGACGAATTGGGCGGTGCGAAATAATATGCTGAACGAAGCCCTGCTGTTCCTGCTCGACGCGCTGTTGCAGCCGTTCGCGGCCATCCTGCTGTTGCGCTTCCACCTGCAATGGCTGCGCGCGCCGATGCGCAATCCGCTGGGCGAATTCATCATGGCGCTCACCAATTTTCTGGTGCTGCCTGCGCGCCGTTTCATTCCGGCCGCGAAGGGATATGACACGGCCTCATTGCTGCTGGCATTCGTGGTGGAAGCCGTTTATCTCCTCGCTGTGCTGTGGGCGCAAGGCTTCCCGTTTGCCGTGTTTCCATTGCCCGGCTTGCTCGCCTGGACGGCAGTCAAATTGCTCAAGCTCAGCCTGTATCTGCTGATGGCGGCATTGTTCGTCCAGGCCATCTTGTCGTGGACCAACCCGCACGCGCCGATAGCCGGACTGCTGAATGTCATCACGCGCCCCTTCCTCACGCCGTTGCGGCGGCGCATCCCGCCGCTCGGCAATGTCGACCTCTCCGTGCTGGCGCTGTTCGTCGTGTGCCAGCTCATTCTCATCGTGCCGCTGGGCTGGCTGGAGAATCTGGCCGTCAGATCGCTTTGACATGGATATGTGGCATCGCCGCGAAGGGGACATCATCACATTGGCGCTGCACGTGCAGCCGGGCGCCAAGCGCAGCGAAGTGGCCGGCCTGCACGGCGACGCGCTGAAAATCCGCCTCGCCGCCCCGCCCATCGAAGGGCGCGCCAATGAAGCGTTGCTGCGCTTCATCGCGGACTGCTTTCATGTCCCGCTGCGCAATGTCGAACTCAAACAAGGCGGACAGTCGCGCCACAAGCGGGTGGAGGTGCGTGGCAGCGAGGTACGACCGGAGAGCTTGTTGCGCGAAGGGAATGCGGTGAAGAAACCGGGTGGACGTTGAACGCTCTGTTACTATCCATAGCTGTGGCAAGTTGGGTATACTCGCCCCGTCCTGCGCGAGCATCACACATATTGAAAACCCGGGCGGCCCGGTTGGCCGCCCGGGAAGCGATAACGGAGGTGCCTTGAATATCCCGAAGACCAACAACATGGCTGGCGATTTCTGGGGCGGACTGGCTGCGATGCTGGTTGCGCTGCCCTCGGCGATTGCCTTCGGTGTCACCATCTATTCACCGCTGGGCGGCTCCTATGCAGCGCACGGCGCGCTCGCCGGTATTCTCGGCGCCACCGCGCTGGGCTTTATCGCCGCCGCGCTGGGCGGGACCAAGCGCCTGATTACGGCGCCATGCGCGCCCGCCGCCGCGGTGCTTTCAGGGCTTGCAATCGAGTTGCTGCACAACGGTGTCGCGCTGGAAACGACGCTGTTGCTGCTGACCGTGATCGGCCTGCTTTGCGGCGTGTTCCAGATAATTCTCGGCGTCGTCGGCCTGGGCCGGCTGATCAAATACATGCCCTACCCGGTGGTCAGCGGTTACCTCTCCGGCGTCGGCCTCTACATTATCGCCAGCCAGGTACCGAAGCTTTTGGCCGTGCCCAAGGGAATGCATTTCTGGGAATCCCTGGCGGCGCCGTCACATTGGCAATGGCAGGCCGTCGTGGTCGGCATGGCGACCATCATCGTCATGGTCGGCGCGCCGAAAGTCACCAAGGCCGTGCCCGCGGCGATACTCGGACTGCTCGGCGGGATGCTCGCCTACTTTGCCCTGGCGTTCTTCGACAGCTCGCTGCTGTCGGTGGCCGGCAATTCGTTCATCATCGGCCCGCTCGGCGGCTCCGGCGAGGGGTTTTTCGATGCGCTCATGGGGCGCTGGAAAGCCATCGGCGGCATGACTCCGGCTGACCTGATGGTAGTGATTGTGCCGGCCATGACGCTGACGGTGCTGCTTTCCATCGATACGCTGAAAACCTGCGTCGTCCTCGATGCCCTCACCCGGACCCGGCACAATTCGAACCGGGAACTGATCGGGCAGGGCTGCGGCAATCTGGCCTCGGCCCTCATCGGCGGCATCCCCGGTGCCGGAACCATGGGCGCAACCCTGGTGAACATTTCCAGCGGCGCACAGACCCGCCGCTCCAGCCTCATCGAAGGCGTGCTGGCGCTGGTGGCGTTCCTTGTCCTTGGTGCATTCATCGCGTGGGTGCCGGTGGCGGCATTGGCGGGCATCCTGATCGTCGTGGGCACGCGGATGATAGACCGCAGCAGCTTTCACTTTCTCAAGTCGCCTTCGACAATACTCGACTTCGTGGTGATCGCCGCCGTAATTGTCACTGCCCTGACAGTCAGCCTGATCGCGGCTTCGGGCGTGGGCATCGTGCTGGCCATTCTCCTCTTCGTTCGCGAGCAAATCGGCGGTACGGTCGTGCGGCGCAAGGTATATGGCAACCAGGTATTCTCGAAGCAGGTGCGCCTGCCGTCGGAGATGGCAATCCTTGCGGAGCACGGTGAACGCACCGTGATTTACGAACTCCAGGGCAGCCTGTTTTTCGGCACTACGGACCAGTTGTTCAGCGCGCTGGAACCCGAGCTCAAGATCAGGAATTACGTCATTCTCAACATGCGCAGGGTGCAGTCGGTGGACGTGACCGCCGCGCACATACTGGAGCAGGTCAAGGACATGCTGGCAGAGCACAAGGGCTTCCTGATTTTCAGCCAGATTCCGCAGAATCTCCCCAGCGGCAGGGATATGCAGGAGTATTTCGACCACGTCGGGCTGGTCAGGGAAGATAGCCAGGTCAAGGTGTTCGGTGAATCTGATGAGGCGCTGGAATGGGTTGAAGACCGCATTCTCGAAGAGGCGGCGCTTGAGCGCGAGGAGGAAAAACTCCTCGAGCTGCATGAGATCGAGCTGTTCAAGGGGCGCAAGGCGGAATCGCTGGTGGCCCTGGAGGCATGCATGGAATTGCGTTCTTTCAAGGCGGGCGAAAAAATCTTTGCGCGCGGCGATGCGGGCGACGAGTTATTCCTGATCCGGCGCGGTGCCGTGCGCATTGTGCTGCCGCTCGACGAGAACAAGAAATACCACCTCAGCACCTTCACGCGCGGCAATTTCTTCGGCGAGATGGCGTTCCTGGATCATGACTTGCGCTCGGCGGATGCGGTCGCCTTCAGCGATACCGAGCTTTTTGCGATCTCGCGCAAAAGCTTCGATATATTCGCCGAGGAACATAAAAAGGTCGCAAGCAACCTGTTTGAAGGCCTGGCCCGTGCGCTCGCAATCCGCCTGCGCTATACCGATGCGGAATTGCGTGTATTGCAGGTGTAGCCCGGCTTGGGGTAATCGGGTGCCGGCTGGAATGCAAATTTCATGATGGGCGGGGATATGTTTATATCTGTTCCGGCAAGGTCAGAATCCGGCGCAATGCCTCTCCCATAGTCACTATCGGAAGCGGCCGCCGGATCAGATAGTTTTTCCTTCCTTTCCCTGTGAATCCGGAACGGCTCAGCCCTGGTAAGTAACTTGCCCATCCACCAGCGTATAGCGCACCTTGCCCTGCAGCTCCAGGCCGAGGAACGGCGTGTTCTTGCCCTGGCTCTTCAATGCCGCAGCTTCAATCTTCCAGTACGCCTCGGGGTCGAACACGCACACGTCGGCGGCGCTGCCGACGGACAGATGCCCTGCATCCAGACCCAGTATCCGCGCGGGTTGCAGCGTCACCTTGGCGAGCGCAGCGCTCAGCGCGCCTTGCCCCGCCCACTTGAGCGCCAGCGGCAGCAGCAGTTCCAGTCCCGTGGTACCGGCCTCCGCTTCGGCGAAGGGCAGCTGCTTGGCGTCCTCGTCCACCGGCGAGTGGTCGGAACAGATCGCGTCTATCGTTCCGTCGAGCAGCCCGGCACGCAGCGCGTCGCGGTCGCGCAGGCTGCGCAGCGGCGGCACCAGATGGCAATTGGCATCGAAGAAGCCGATGTCCATTTCGGACAGGTGTACGTGGCTGGCCGAAACATCGCAGGTAAGCGGCAAGCCTTGCTGCCTGGCGGCGCGCACCAGCGCCACGCCTTCCGCGCTGGAAATGCGGCAGACGTGCAGCTTCACGCCGGTCTCCTGCGCCAGTTGCAGCATGGTCGCCAGCGCGATGGTCTCCGCGCACACCGGGATGGCAGGCAGGCCCAGGCGGGTTGCCACCTCGCCGTCATGCGCCACGCCGTCGCGCGCCAGAAAACTGTCCTGCGGGCGCAACCAGACGCTGAAGCCGAAGGTGGCGGCGTATTGCATGGCGCGCAACAGCACGCGCGTATCGGTGAGCGGCGCATCGGCCTGGCTGAACGCCACGCAACCGGCATCGGCCAGCTCCGCCATCTCGGTGAGTTCCGCACCCTTCAGCGACTGCGTGAGCGCGCCGACCGGATAGACGTGCGCCTGGTTCAATGTCTTGGCGCGATGCTTGAGCATTTCCACCAGCCCCGGCTCGTCCAGCGGCGGATCGGTGTCCGGCGGGCAGGCCAGCGAGGTGATGCCGCCCGCCACCGCCGCATCCATCTCGGATTCCAGCGTGGCGCGGTATTCGTAGCCCGGCTCGCGCAGGCGCGCGGCGAGGTCTATCAGGCCGGGCGCCACCACCAGCCCCGTAGCGTCGATGACTTTGTCCGCGACGAATTTCGCCGGGGCGCTGCCGACGGCAACCACCCGGCCCGACGCGATGAACAAATCCTGCACCGCATCTATTTTGTTTTTCGGGTCGATCAGGCGACCGTTTCTGATATGGATGTTCATTGCGCCCCCGCCAGCATGCTCATGACCGCCATTCTTATCGCGATGCCGAACGTGACCTGCGGCAGGATCACGGAGTGCGAGCCGTCCGCCACGCTGGAATCGATCTCCACGCCGCGGTTCATCGGCCCCGGATGCATCACGATGGCGTCGCTCTTGGCCAGCGCCAGCTTGTCCTGGGTCAGGCCGTAGTATTTGAAATATTCCTGCGCGCTGGGCAGCAGCGCGCCCGTCATGCGCTCGTTCTGCAGGCGCAGCATCATCACCACATCCACGTCACGCAGGCCCTGCTCCATGTCGTGATAGACCTGCACGCCCAGCTTCTCGACGCTGGCCGGCAGCAGGGTCTTGGGCGCAATCACGCGCACTTCCGGCACGCCCAGTGTGGTCATGGCGTGGATCTGCGAACGCGCCACGCGCGAGTGCAGCACGTCGCCGACGATGGCGACGCGCAGGTTGTGGAATTCTTTTTTGTAGTGGCGGATGGTGAACATGTCCAGCAGCGCCTGCGTGGGGTGCGCATGGCGGCCGTCGCCCGCATTGACCACATGAACATGCGGCGCGACGTGTTGTGCGATGAGGTGCGCTGCACCCGATTGCGCATGGCGCACCACGAACATGTCGGCATGCATGGCGCACAGGTTGTCCACGGTATCGAGCAGGGTTTCGCCTTTGCTGGTGCTGGATGAGCCGATGTTGAGGTTGACCACGTCGGCGGACAGACGCTTGGCGGCGATCTCGAAGGTGGTGCGTGTGCGCGTGCTGTTCTCGAAGAAGATATTGAACACCGCCTTGCCTTGCAGCAGCGGCACCTTCTTGATTTCGCCGCCTTCGGCCATGTTCACGAAGGAGGCGGCGCGATCCAGAATGCCGCGCAGAATGGGCGCAGGCAGCCCTTCGGTGGTGAGCAGGTGCTGCAGTTCGCCGTGCTTGTTGAGTTGCGGATTGTTCATGCAATAATCCCCATCAAGGGTTCGTCAAAGTAAGCTTGCATAATTTGTTGCGCGGCGACCTGGTCGAGCAGCGGCTTCTGTTTGATGCCGCGTATTCCTGCCTCGTTTAGCTGCGAACTGGCGGCGGCGGAAGTATAGCGCTCATCCACCAGGATGGTGGGCAAATCAAAGCGCCCCTTGAGGCGCTGTGCAAAGCGGCGACACAAGCGGGTCAACTCGTGCGGCGTGCCATCGTCATTGCTGGGCAGTCCCACCACCAATGCTGCCGGTTGCCACTCGCGGATAAGCGCCCCAATGGCCGCGAAGCGCTGCTCGTTCTGCTCGCCATGCAAAGTAGTCAGCGGCTGTGCGGTGCCGGAGATGGAATTGCCGACCGCCACACCGATGCGTCTGGTGCCAAAATCAAACGCCAGCAAGGTGCCATGTACGGGTATGGTTGCGGCAGCCCCTTCAGGCATGTCCCGCATCCTCCGACAGCGAAGCGTAATTGACTCCCAGCAGGGACATTGCGGCAGACAAACGCTCCTCCGCAGGCAGTTCGAACAAGATGTGCTCGGAGGCCATTACGCTGAGCCATGCATTTTGCGCCAGTTCATGCTCCAGTTGGCCTTGCGCCCATCCCGAGTAGCCCAGCGTCACCAGCAACTGGTGCGGCTCCTGGCCTTCACCCACCGCTTGCAGTATATCCTTGGAGGTGGTCATGCCGACCTTGTCGTTGATGGCCAGGGTGGATTGCCACTGCCCTACCGGGTCATGCAGCACAAAGCCCCGGTCGGTCTGCACCGGCCCACCGAAATGTATCGGCAAATCTTTCAGCTCGGGCTGTTTGAGTGAGATGTCGATCTGTGCGAACAGCTCGCCCATGGTAAGGCTGATCGGGCGGTTCACAATGATGCCAAGCGCGCCTTGCTCATTGTGTTCACAGATATAGACAAGCGACTTGGCAAAAACGGAATCTACCATGGCGGGCATGGCGATAAGAAAATGATGGCTGAGATCAAGTTGCGACATGGGCGTCATTGTAACCCCCTGTGGCAGCCTTCACAATTTTGTCATGCGCAGCCTGTAAGAGCAAAGTAGAAATGTCCCCTTTGGTTTTTTACGGGGGCGGTATGGAAGAGGGAGTCATTGCAATGAGCAAGAGGGAACTGACGCGACTCGAGATCGTGCAGCGAGTGGCGTGCGAGCAATAACAATCCTCCGGCAAAGCCGGGTTTACCTCATTATTGAGCTTTCCATAATACGTGACAGAGTCGTCGCAAATAGAAAATCCCCCCCACCCTCGGTCCCTGATGGAACTGCTCGCCTAGTCGAATGGCTAGTAGTTCCATCAAGGGTTGGGATGGGGGAAAGAAACAGTCGCCAATTATGGAAACGTCAGTAAATTACCCGCCGGATGAACTGTATCCGCATGGCTTGCAGCGGGAGCGTTTCTTGCCTGCAACCGAGTTATTGAAGGACAACCTGAAGCAGGTTCAACCGATAGCGGCAATGACTATCGCCTGCTGCAAATGGCGCGGAGCTGATTTCAGCGCTAACCCGGATTGCCCATTACGGCAAAGAGCCCATGGAGCGGCTGTTAGCCGCGAATAGATAAGATGCCGCGGCTAACAGCCGCTCCCACAATTCAGTGCTGTGCCAGCAATGCGAGCATCGCCCCGACATCGACAATCTTGTCGCGTGGTGCGCCGCGCCGTTCCCCGCGCGCCATCTCCACGTCATCGAGCCGCTTCCAGTCGCTGAAAGAAACGATTTGCACGCCGCGCTGGCGCAGCAGGGAGTCGATGGCCTCGCGATCAGGCAACTCGCGCGCTTCGAGCCCGGCGCCGTCGGCCATCATGTGCTCGACCACGTGTGCGGACGCGCCCTTGTGTGAGCCGATGAGTCCCTGTGGCCCGGTGCGCGCCCAGCCGACGACGTATTCGTTGGCAATCACGGCGCGGCTGACGGGGTCGACGACACGCCCATCCTCGTTGGCGATGACCCGCGCCTTTTCGTCGTAGGGGACACCGGCAATTCGCTTGGCGGCAAAACCAATCGCAGGCAACACCATCCCGACTTCGAGGACTTCGGTCTCGCCGCTGCCGCGTGCGCTGACCGTGCCGTCCGGCTGGATTTCGAGGCGGTTTTTTTCGAGTACCAGGCCGGCCACTTTGCCGTCAGCACCCGCGATTATCTCGGTCGGCGAGACGAGGAAACGCAGGTGGAGTTTCTTCGCTTTCGCGCCGGTCTGCCGTGCGGCGAAGGATTGGAGTATCTTCAGGTTCTTCTCTTGCTGCGTATTGCCCGCGGATTCCGGAATGGCGCAGCCCGCAAGCTCTTCCGGGGCGACAACCGGATCGACATCTTCCATCTCACCGAATTCCTTGAGTTCGGGCGGCGTGAACGAGGCCTGCTCCGGCCCGCGCCGCCCGAGTATATAAACCTCGCGCACCTGGCTGTTACGCAGAGCCTCCAGCGCGTGTGCGGCAACATCGGTCTTTTCGAGCTCGGCGGGCGTGCGCAGCAGCATCCGGGCAGTGTCGATGGCGACGTTGCCGTTGCCCACCACCGCGACGCGCGACACCGACAAGTCGATCTGTGCCTGGCGGTAGTCGGGATGCCCGTTGTACCAGCCGATAAATACTGTCGCCGGCGTGCAACGTGCTATGCCTTCACACGGGATGCCGAGGCGGCGGTCATCCTCGTTGCCGACGGCATAGACTATTTGATGGTAGTGCTTGCGCAACTCTTCCACCGTCACGTCGCGCCCGAGACATACATTGCCCAGAAACCTGAAGGTGGGCCGTGCGGCGGTCTTTTCGTAAATGCGGGTGACTGTCTTGATGCTCTGATGGTCGGGCGCGACGCCTCCCCGCACCAGCCCGTACGGGGTAGGAAGACGGTCGAACATATCGACATGGACTACCGCGTCGGTGCGCCTGAGCAGCGCCTCTGCGGCGTAGAAACCGGCAGGCCCGGAACCGATGATTGCGACACGCATGACTCACCTCCACGACGAATAATATACGCCTTGCATAATACACTTCCGGCGTCTGGCGGAAAGGGTCTTGATGCCAACGGTCCTGACGATTTCCGTAGCAGGATTCAGACACCCAACAAAAAAGGCGGCCTCCGGGTCGCCTTTTTTGTTTTCAGGCCGTTGCGCTTACTTGATGATTGCGTTCAGCTCGCCCTTGCTATAGCGGGTGGCCATGGCTTCCAGCGAGATCGGCTTGATCCTTGCCGCTTGTCCGGCAGCGCCAAACGCTTCATAACGCGCCTTGCAGATTTCCTTCATCGCCTTGGTGGTGGCGGCGAGGAATTTGCGCGGGTCGAAGTTCTTGGTGTCTTCCGCCAGATGGCGGCGCACCGCGCCGGTGGAAGCCATGCGCAGGTCGGTGTCGATGTTCACCTTGCGCACGCCGTGCTTGATGCCTTCGACGATCTCTTCCACCGGTACGCCGTAGGTTTCGCCCATGGTGCCGCCGAACGAGTTGATCACCTTGAGCCATTCCTGCGGCACGCTGGATGAGCCGTGCATCACCAGATGGGTGTTGGGAATGCGCGCGTGTATTTCCTTGATGCGGTCGATGCGCAGCACCGCGCCTGTGGGCGGGCGGGTGAATTTGTATGCGCCGTGCGAGGTGCCGATGGCGATGGCCAATGCGTCCACCTGGGTAGCCTTGACGAATTCTGCGGCCTCGTCCGGGTCGGTCAGCAGTTGATCCTGGGTCAGCGCGCCTTCGGCGCCGTGGCCGTCTTCCTTTTCGCCGTGGCCGGATTCCAGGGAACCCAGGCAGCCCAGTTCGCCTTCTACGGACACGCCTACCGCATGAGATGTTTCCACCACGTTGCGCGTGACGTTGACGTTGTATTCAAAGCTGGACGGTGTCTTGCCGTCGGTCGTCAGGGAGCCGTCCATCATGACGCTGGAGAACCCGGAGCGGATCGCCTGAATGCAGACGGCGGGGGAAGCGCCATGATCCTGATGCATCACCACCGGGATGTGCGGATAGGCTTCCACTGCGGCTTCGATCAAGTGGCGCAGGAAGGCTTCGCCCGCGTATTTGCGCGCACCGGCGGAACCTTGCATGATTACCGGGCTGTTGGTTTCGTCAGCCGCCTCCATGATGGCCTTGACCTGTTCCAGGTTGTTGACGTTGAACGCGGGCAGGCCGTAGCCGTTTTCTGCCGCATGATCCAGCAACTGGCGTAATGATACGAGAGCCATTTTTTTCTCCTCACTAGTTAATCAAAATATCCAATAAAAGTTGTCATTAGCAGGTAGTCGTTAGTTAACTCAAAACCCGCGTAGCGTGCAACCCCAACTAAAGCCTAACGTCTAACGACTGTCTTTATTTCTTGTGGTCGCCGACCCGCACAATTTTCAGCGTATTGGTATGGCCACTCGTGCCGATGTCCTCGCCTATGGTCATTACCATCAAGTCGCCGTCCGCCACCAGGCCCAGGCGCACCAATTCATCCTCTGCGCCACGCAATGCGATTGTGGGATCTTTGGAGCTTGGTTTGAATGCAATCGGATGCACTCCGCTGAACAGGGTAACTTTTGTCAGGGTCGCCCTGACCGGAGTCAGCGCAAAAATGGGTACGCCGGCACTCATGCGCGACATCCACAGCGCAGTGCTGCCGGACTGGGTCAGCGCCACGATGGCTTTCACCTTGAAGTGCGAAGCCGCATACAGTGCAGACATGGCGATGGACTGGTCAATCCGGGTGAATTTGCTGTGCGTCAGGCGGTGCTCCCCCGTGCTCTCTTCCGCCTCTTTTTCCGCGCTCAGGCAGATGCGCGCCATGGACTGGACAGTTTCGACCGGATAATCGCCGACGGCAGTTTCCGCCGACAGCATCACTGCATCCGTCCCATCCAGCACGGCGTTCGCCACATCCGATACTTCCGCGCGGGTGGGAATCGGGTTGTTGATCATGGATTCCATCATCTGCGTGGCGGTAACTACCAGCTTGTTGCGTGCGCGCGCCATCTTGATCATGCGTTTTTGCAGACCAGGTACTGCGGCATCGCCCACTTCCACCGACAGATCGCCGCGTGCCACCATGATGGCGTCCGCTGCGTCGATGATCTCCGCCAATGCCGGAATGGCTTCGGCACGCTCGATCTTGGCCATCAGCAGGCTTTTGCCGCCTGCTGCATGCATCAATTCACGCGCCAGTTTCATGTCGGCAGCGGAACGAGGAAAGGACACCGCCAGATAGTCAGCCTTGATCAGCGCCGTTGTCTTGATGTCTTCCTTGTCCTTGTCGGTCAGCGCCGGGGCGGTCAAGCCGCCACCCTTGCGGTTGATGCCCTTGTTGTTGGACAACACGCCACCGCGCACTACCTTGCAGATTATTTCGGGGCCTTTAACTTCGGTTACATTAAACTCCAGCATGCCATCATTCAGCAGCAGCACGGAATCTTCGCTGACATCATTCGGCAATTCCTTGTAGTCGAGGCCGACGCGCTCCCGGTTGCCTAATTTGTCCCATGCCGCATCAAGAATGAAGGTGTCGCCTTCTTTCAGTTCGATCTGGTCATTTTCAAACTTGCCTACGCGGATCTTGGGGCCTTGCAGGTCGGCCAGAATACCCACGGTACGACCGCAACGCCCCGCCGCAGCGCGCACCTTTTCGACGCGCGACATGTGGTCTTGTACCGTGCCGTGCGAGAAGTTCATGCGCACCAGGTCCACTCCGGCACGGATCATCTCTTCCAGCACTTTCGGATCGCTGGAGGCGGGTCCCAGGGTTGCGACTATTTTTGTTCTGCGCAGCATGTATTTCCCGTGGGGATTACTTTTTTGCGGCACGCTGTTCCAGGATTTCTACCGCCGGCAATTTCTTGCCTTCGAGAAACTCAAGGAAAGCACCGCCTGCGGTGGAGATGTAGGATACCTTGTCGTAAATGTTGTATTTCTGAATGGCGGCAATGGTGTCGCCGCCACCTGCCAGGGTAAAGGCTTTGGTGTTGGCAATCGCTTCAGCGATCTTTCTGGTTCCTGCGCCGAACTGGTCGAACTCGAACACCCCGACCGGGCCGTTCCATACCACGGTGCCAGCCTGCATGATGATGTCTGCCAACTCCTGCGCAGACCTGGGGCCGATGTCGAATATCATGTCATCGTCAGCCACGGCATCCGCACTTTTCTGTACGGCAGGCTCGTTGGCATCGAATTTTTTACCGACGACCACATCCACTGCAACAGGAATCGTTGCGCCGCGGGCGGTCATCTTCTTCATCAGCGCCTGTGCCATCGGAACCAGTTCGTCTTCACACAGAGACTTGCCGACATTCTTGCCGGCGGCCTTGAGGAAGGTGTTGGCGATGCCGCCGCCGACCACCAGTTGCTCGCATTTTTCCGCCAGCGATTCCAGCACAGTTAATTTTGTGGAAACCTTGCTGCCGCCGACGATGGCCACCATCGGGCGCGCCGGGTTGAGCAGCGCCTTGCCCAAGGCATCCAGTTCTTCCGTCAGCAACATACCCGCGCAGGCAGCAGGCGCAAATTTGGCAACGCCATGGGTCGAGGCCTCGGCGCGATGCGCCGTGCCAAATGCGTCCATCACGAACACATCGCACAGCGCGGCATATTTCCTCGCGGTTTCATCCAGGTTCTTCTTTTCGCCCTTGTTGAAGCGGCAATTTTCCAGCAACACCAGCTCGCCTTCCGCAACATCGAAGCCGCCGTTCACCCAGTCTTTAATCAGGCGCACCGGCTTGCCCAAACGTGCCGCGATATTGTCAGCCACCGGCTTGAGCGAATTCTCTTCGGAATAAATGCCTTCCTCGGGGCGGCCCAGGTGGGAGGTGACCATTACGCGCGCACCGGCTTTCAGGGCGGAACTGATCGTCGCCATCGAGGCGGTAATACGGGCATCGGAAGTGACCTTGCCGTCCTTGACGGGCACGTTGAGATCGGAGCGAATCAGGATGCGCTTGCCCTTGATGTCCAGATCGGTCATTTTGATAATGTGCATGATTTTTCCTTCGATACAGGCTGCAAAAACAATAAGGGCCGGCAGAGTGCCGGCCCCTGACTGGAGGGGTTAATGGGCGATGACGCGAACCATCTCCAGCACCTTGCAGGAGTAGCCCCACTCGTTGTCGTACCAGGATACGACCTTGATGAAAGTGCCGTCCAGGGCCATACCGGCATCGGCATCGAATACGGAAGTGCAGGCCTCGCCACGGAAGTCTGTGGAAACCACCTTCTCTTCGGTATAACCGAGCACGCCTTTCATGGCGCCTTCGGATGCGGCCTTCATGGCGGCGCAGATGTCGGCGTAGGTGGCTTCCCTGTTCAGCTCCACAGTAAGGTCAACCACGGATACGTCAGAGGTGGGCACACGAAAAGCCATGCCGGTGAGCTTCTTGTTCAGTTCCGGAATGACCTTGCCGACGGCTTTGGCGGCGCCGGTCGAAGACGGGATGATGTTCTCGAGAATACCGCGACCGCCGCGCCAATCCTTGTTGGAGGGGCCGTCAACGGTCTTCTGGGTGGCGGTGGCGGCGTGCACGGTGGTCATCAGGCCGCGCTTGATGCCCCAATTGTCGTGCAGCACCTTGGCGACGGGCGCCAGGCAATTGGTGGTGCAGGAGGCATTGGAGACGATGGTCTGGCCAGAGTAGGTCTTGTCATTCACGCCGAACACGAACATCGGCGTATCGTCCTTGCTTGGCGCCGACATGATGACTTTTTTGGCGCCGGCGGCAATGTGCTTTGCGGCGGTTTCATGGGTAAGGAACAGTCCGGTGGATTCGATGACGATATCTGCACCCACTTCGTTCCACTTCAGCTCGGCAGGATCCTTGACGGCAGTCAGGCGAATCTTCTTGCCGTTGACGATCAGTGTATTGCCATCAACGGAGACGCTGCCCTTGAAGCGGCCATGCACAGAATCGTATTTCAGCATGTAGGCCAGATAATCCGGTTCGAGCAGATCGTTGATGCCAACAACCTCTATATCAGAGAAATTTTGCACCGCCGCACGGAACACCATACGCCCGATACGCCCAAACCCATTGATACCAACTTTGATTGCCATTTTCTTTCTCCATGGATTACAAAAAATCTACAGCACAGTAAGTCGGACTACGCCCTAACCAAAAGATCGTGTCCCTTAAGAACTACCTGAGTGAATTCACCATAAGCCGCGCTGCCAACAAAATCAAGGTGATTCCACGAAGCGTGCTGCGGGCATCGTGGCTGGAGTTTATGCGCCAATCACTTTTTTTGTTACGGCAACCACATTGCTTGCGGTAATGCCGAAGTGCTTGAACAACTCTCCGGCCGGGGCGGATTCGCCAAAGCAATCCATGCCAATCACCGCCCCCTCCAGTCCGACGTACTTGTACCAGAAGCCGGTTACGCCCGCCTCGACTGCGATACGTTTCACACCCCTGGGCAATACGCTATCCTTGTAGGCTTGATCCTGGCGGTCAAACACGTTGGTGCTCGGCATGGATACCACGCGCACCCGGATGCCTTCCTGCGCCAGCGTTTTTTGCGCCTCCATTGCCAGCGCCACTTCGGAACCGGTGGCGATGATGATCGCCTGCGGCTTGCCATTTGCGGCATCAGACAACACATAGCCACCCTTGCGGATGCTGTCTATTTGTGCCGTATCGCGTTTCTGGAACGCCAGATTCTGGCGGCTGAAAACCAGTGAAGAAGGGCCGGTCTTGCGCTCCACCGCACATATCCAGGATGCGGCCGATTCCACGGTATCGCACGGGCGCCATACATCCATGTTGGGGATGTAGCGCAGCGTGGTGGTTTGCTCGACCGGCTGGTGCGTCGGGCCGTCCTCGCCCAACCCGATCGAATCGTGGGTGAACACATAAATCACGCGCTGCTTCATCAACGCCGACATGCGCAGCGCATTGCGCGCATATTCCGAGAACATCAGGAAGGTGCCGCCGAACGGCAGCAAGCCGCCGTGCAACGCCATGCCATTCATGATGTGTGCCATGCCGAATTCGCGCACGCCGTAGCTGATGTAATTGCCGGGCTTCTTGCCGTGTACGTGATGCGCACCCGTCCAGTTGGTCAGGTTGGAACCGGTCAGGTCGGCGGAGCCGCCGAGGAATTCCGGCAATGCCGGAACCAGCGCGTTGATGGCGTTTTGCGAGGCCTTGCGTGTGGCGATGGTCTCGGCTTTTTCGTTGATCTGCGCGATCACGCCGGCTGCATGCTGCGCCCAGTTGGCGGGCAAATCACCCTTCATGCGGCGCTCGAACTCGGCTGCCTCCTGCGGGAAGGTCTTGCGATATTCGGCAAACTTGTTGTTCCACAGCTTCTCCAGGCCAGCGCCCTTGGTGCGCGCATCCCATGCCTCGTACACGTGTGCCGGGATTTCGAACGGCGGATAATTCCAGCCGATATGCGCGCGCGTCGCCGCCACTTCCGCATCGCCCAGCGCCGCGCCATGCACGTCATGCGTCCCCGCCTTGCTGGGCGAACCAGCGCCGATGATGGTTTTGCAGCAAATCAGCGTGGGTTTGTCGGTTACCGCCTTGGCGGCATTGATTGCGGCGTTGATCGCCGCAGAGTCGTGCCCTTGCACATCGGCGATGACGTGCCAGCCGTAAGCCTCGAAACGCTTGGGGGTATTGTCGGTAAACCAGCCGCCGACATGACCGTCGATGGAGATGTCGTTGTCGTCCCAGAACGCGATCAGCTTGCCCAGGCCCCAGGTGCCGGCCAGCGCGCAGGCCTCGTGTGAAATGCCTTCCATCATGCAGCCGTCACCCATGAACACATAGGTGTGATGGTTGACGATTTCGTGGCCGGGTCGGTTGAATTCATGCGCCAGCAATTTTTCCGCCATCGCCATGCCCACGGCATTGGTGATGCCCTGCCCAAGCGGGCCGGTCGTGGTCTCCACGCCGGGGGTGTAGCCGTATTCCGGGTGCCCCGGCGTCCTGGAATGCATCTGGCGGAAGCGCTTCAGCTCGTCCATCGGCAGGTCGTAACCGGACAGGTGCAGCAGCGCATAAACCAGCATCGAGCCGTGGCCGTTGGATTGCACGAAACGGTCGCGGTCGGCCCACTTCGGGTTGGCCGGATTGTGGCGCAAATGGTGGTTCCACAACACCTCGGCAATTTCCGCCATGCCCATCGGCGCGCCGGGATGCCCGGAATTGGCCTTCTGCACCGCATCCATCGCCAGGGCGCGAATCGCACCGGTTATATCATTGAATTTTGGGGGGGTTACATTACGGGCCGCAGACATCTCAATAGCCTCCTGAACATCCCTGAATGGGTTGAATTGTTATAGCTGCAAAGAGCCGCAATTATGCCGTACTGCCCTGTTTAGGGCAACAACAGTAAAGTGCGCATAGAGAATCCGGCTGGTTATTGCTGATTGTCATCCGGCGCTTTTTTGGCGAATTTGATGCCCAACTGCTTCAGCTTGCGGTACAAGTGGGTGCGTTCCAGGCCAACTTTTTGCGCCACACGCGCCATGTTGCCGTTTTCCTTGCGCATATGGTAGTTGAAATAAAGACTGTCAAAATGGTCGCGCGCCTCGCGCAAGGGCAGGTCAAGCGGCAAGGGGAAATGCGGCACGGTTTCCGTTGGGGCTTGACCGCGCATGGCATCCGCCTGCTGCTGGAGGCACGGCATGCCCTGCCGGATCGCCTTGGCGACCGTATCGAGCAATTTCTGCAACGCGACGGGTTTTTCAAGAAAATCCACCGCACCGATGCGTGTCGCCTCAACCGCTGTTTCTATGGTGCCGTGGCCGGACATCATGATTACCGGCATGGTCAACAAATCCTGCGCCACCCACTCCTTGAGCAGGGTGATGCCATCGGTATCCGGCATCCAGATATCCAGCAGCACCAGGTCAGGTGTCTGCTGGTTGCGGAAGTCGCGCGCCTGCACGGCATTTTCCGCCAGGTACACGTGGTAGCCTTCATCAAACAGGATTTCAGAAAGCAACTCGCGTATCCCGATTTCATCATCCACCACCAGAATTTCTTTAGCTGCCATTTATGTGACCTCGTTTAATGGGGGCAAGAGGATGCTCACCCGTGTGCCGCCCGAAGCAATATTTTCGATGGCAATGCTGCCTCCATGTTCTTCCACAATTTTTTTAACGATCGCCAAACCCAGGCCGGTGCCCTTGGTTTTTGTTGTCATATACGGTTCAAAGGCACGCGCCAAGAGGTGTTCAGGAAAACCGTTGCCATTATCCTGCACATATAACTTCAGTGTGTCGCCTTCATCCGCCGTGCTCAGGATAATTTCTGGCCGGGTTGCGTCTTGCAATGCATCCTGCGCATTCTGCAGCAGGTTGTGGATTACCTGGCGCAGGCGTGTTGCATCACCCTTTATCCAGGCCTGGGTTGCGTCCATGCGCAGGGTAATCGGGATGTTATTTGCCTCATACAAGCCAAGCACTTCGCGCAACAGCTGGTGCATGTCCAGCGGCACCAGCTTGGGTGCGGGTGCGCGCGCGTAATCGGCAAATTCCATCACCATGTTTTTCATTGCGGCCACCTGGCTCACAATAGTTTGTGTAGCACGCTGCAATAGCTGTGCATCATTTTCATCCAATTTTGAGTTCAGCTTGTGCTGCAAGCGTTCTGCAGAAAGTTGTATGGGGGTGAGCGGATTCTTGATTTCGTGTGCCAAACGGCGCGCCACTTCGCCCCATGCTGCCTGGCGTTCCGCTTGCAGCAAATAGGTAATATCGTCAAACACCACCACATAACCATTTTCTGCCGCCGTGGATAATCGTGTGCCGCGCAGCAGCAGCATCTGGTTGCCATTTTTGCTGAGCCGCTCGATCTGGCGCTGCCATTCACCGCTCGAAGCGCCATCGAACGCCTGCATGACTGTCGTAAAAAAAGGCCGCAACAGGGGGTGCTGGGCAGCAATTTCCGGCAATGGCATACCCTGCATTTCCAGCAGTGAAGCACCGAGAATCTGTATTGCGCTGCTGTTGACGGAGCGCAACCTGAATTGCTCGTCCACCACCAGCACACCCGAGGACAGGTGCGCCAGCACGCTTTCCAGGTAAGCCTTGGCATTTTCCACCTGGAGTTGTTGCTGTTCGCTCGTGGTTTTCGCATCGGCCAGTTGCGATGTCATCTGGTTGAACAAACCGGTTAACGCACCCAGTTCGTCGCTGCTCTTGACCGGGTGCTGATACGAAAAATCGCCCTGTGCCACCGCGCGCGTGCCCTCGGCCAGTGCGGCGAGCGGTGCGCTCAGCCAGTCGCTGATGAAAAAGGCGGACGATACTGCGCTCAGCAATACGATCAGCAGCGACAGCGTGAGCGTTATGCCGTATAACCGCTTCAATCCGAGACGGGACAGCGACAATTGCTGGTAATCGCGATAAACCGATTGCACCATTTCCGCGTCGTCGGAAAGCTGTTTCGGTATCGGCTGTATGAATTGCAGGATGCGCACTTCTTGCGGCAAGCGTACCGACTTGACCGGTACCAGCACACGCAAAACCAGGCTATTGTCGGGAAGAGTGTCGACGATGCTGTATAAACCCTTGTTGCGCGCCTCACGCAGCATTATGGCGTCCGGCATATTGGGAGATGGCTTGCGACTACTGCTGGCAAATGCCAGCAGCTTGCCATTGCCGGTAAACAGCGCTGCTTCCTGTGTTGTGCCCTCATCTATCAAACGGGTCAACGTGTGCGCATGTTTTTCCGGCACTTGCTCCGCCAGCAGCAGGGAAATGAACAGCCCTTTTTTCCCTAATTCCTTGAGACCGTTCTCCAGCGAACTGCGGCCCAGGTTCAAGCCACCCTCCAGAGCCTTTTCCACCCTGACATCGAACCACGATTCGATGCTCTTGCCGAGAAACTGTACCGACACGGCATACACCAGCAGGCCTGGCAGTACCGCAATCAAGGTAAAGAATAACGCCAGGCGCAGGGTGAGTTTCGCGCCGAATATCTGCGCCTTGATCTTGGCGCGCAATTGCCAGAGTTGATAGCCCACCAGCAGTGCCAGACATAACGCCAGCGCCCCGGCCAGCGTCAGCAAGCCATAGTAATTGCGCGAAAACAAATCGGTGTTGGCGCTGGCGCTCGACAACAGGTAAAGCAGCAGACTGCCGATCAGTGCGCTGAAGAATATCAGGTACTTCACGGCCGCCTACTCATTTGGATTATGTGTGTCGGCATCAGGGCGCACTATCCAGCGATACCAGTCGGAATCAAGGCTCCAATCTTTTCCGGTCAGCGCATTAACCTGCAGTGGCTTGGGTAATTGTGTAAGGTCCAAATGCAGGCGTACTGCCGCGATATGGCTTACCTCCTTCTTTTTGAGCAACTCCGTTTGTATGGGTAAGGCGGACTGGTGCCGGATAATATTTAATGCGTCATCCAGGCTGGTGAAATTCTGGAACAGTGAGCCATGCTTGATGCGGTACTGGCGCGTCAAGCTGTTGTAAGACAGCTTGATAGTCTGTTCGCTTTGCGCAACCGTCTCGTCCATCCAATACCAGCGCGGGCGGGTCAGGGTAAACTCGCTGATGAAATACAGCGGCACTCCCTGCGTCAGCGCCTGCTCGACAACGAAATTGAAACTGATATCGAAGTCGGCGGAAAGCTGATAGCTGCCATCGGAGAAATGTGCCTCGGTTTTGCGCACAGCAATGCCTTCTGCACAGGCGGCTGTCAGAAAATAGAAAGCGGAAAACAGAAGGCAGAAGAAACCAAGGACTCTACGCATGTTTGTGCAATAACGCATAAAAGAAACCGTCGTGCCGGGCATCGGGTAATAGCTGGCCTTCATTTGAATCAGGCGTGGCGCTTATTGCGGCCTGATGTCGTCCTCTGTCTTGCCGCGCGTCATCATGCCGTTGCAAAAATTCACCGATGACTTGCTGGTTCTCCCGCGCAAAAACGGAGCAAGTTACATAAAGCAATTTACCATCTCTTGCCAGTAACTGCCACAGCGCGCAAAGAATATGCAGTTGCTGCCGCGCAAACTCCTCTATATCCGACGGGCGGCGCAGCCATTTTATATCGGGATGGCGGCGCACCACGCCGGAGGCGGAACAGGGTACATCGGCGAGGATACGCTGGAATGGCTGTCCGTCCCACCATTTATCGGGTTGTGCCGCATCGCCGTGCTGCAACCGGGCGCGCAAGTGCAGACGCTGCATGTTTTCGCGCACCCGCCCCAGGCGTTGCTCGTCATTGTCCAGCGCCAGCAGGTCGAGTTGTGCCAGTTCCAGCAGGTGCGCGCTCTTGCCGCCAGGAGCGGCGCATGCATCCAGCACGCGCATGCCGTCATGCACATCGAGCAGATGCGCCGCGTACTGTGCGCCCGCATCCTGCACTGAAACCAGTCCGTCGAAAAATCCCGGCAATTTATCTACCGGCACGGGTCGCTCCAGCAGCACGGCGCCCGGCTCGATGAGGCTGGATTGAATGTCATGTTGCAGCAATAGCGCCATATAATCGGCTGGCGTGGTGCGCCAGCGATTTACGCGCAACGTCATGGGCGGATGCCGGTTGCCCGCCAGCAAGATGGCTTCCGCCTGTTCCCCATACTGTGCCTTGACCGCATCTATCCACCATTGCGGGTAGGAATAGCGTCCCTCTTCGCTGCTGGAGGCAATTTTCAACAATGCATCCCGGTTACGCAGAAAATTGCGCAGCACCGCATTGACCAGCCCGCTCGCCGCCGCATTACGCTTGCGCACCGCGCGCACCGCATGGTCTACCACCGCATGCGCAGCCGCTTTGCTGTATTGCAACTGGTACAGGGCCACCAGCAGCAGGCAGCGCAACTGTTCATCCTGCACCGGTTTATGCAGCAACTGATTCAGCACGCGCAGCAACTGGCCGTAGAAACGCAACGTGCCGTAGCTCAAATCCTGCAACGCACCACGTTGCTGCGGTGCCAGTTCAGGTATGGTTTGCAGGAATGCGCTCAACACCTGGTTCAGGTTGCGTCCGCCCAATACCTGGCAGACAACCTGGCTGGCGCCCTGTTGTGCGATGTCCATATCAATCCGGCATGGTGAAGCGGTCGCCGGGGTGTAGCGCGAACCCCTGCACAAACTGCGCCGCAGGCAATGCCTTGGCGTTCGGGCGCTGCAACACTTCCAGGCACAGTGCGCCCTGGCCGCATGCCACGATGATGCCGTTTTTTTCCATAGCCAGTATGGTTCCGGGTTTGCCGCCCAGATCATTGCGCACACTGGCCTGCCAGACTTTGATGGGGGTTGCGTTAAGCGTGGCGGTTGCGACAGGGAAGGGGTTGTAGGCGCGCACGGCAAGGGCGATGTGCGCGGCATTCTCCGTCCAGTCGATTTGCGCCTCGGCTTTGCTCAGTTTGGCGGCATACGTCGCCAGTGCGGCATCTTGCAGTACAGGTGTCAATCGCCCCTGTTCCAACAAATTTAATGCCTCGACAATAGCCTCTGCGCCCAATGTCGCCAGCTTGTCATGCAGCGTTTGCGCAGTGTCGTGTGGTGTAATCGGACAGGGTTTTTTCAGCAACATGTCGCCGGTATCCAGCCCCGCATCCATCTGCATGACGGTGATGCCGGTTCCGGTATCGCCTGCCAGAATGGCGCGCTGGATCGGCGCCGCACCGCGCCAGCGCGGCAGCAGCGAGGCGTGAATATTCAGGCAACCGTGGCGTGGCAGTTGCAGCACCGCCTGCGGCAGGATCAGGCCGTACGCTGCGACTACCATTGCGTCCGCCGCGAAATCGGCGAGTTCATTCTGGATATCGGCATCTTTCAGGGTGCGCGGTTGCAATACAGGCAGGCCGTGCTGCAAGGCCAGTTGCTTGACCGGGCCGGGTGTGAGTTGCATGCCGCGCCCGGCGGGCCGATCGGGCTGGGTCAATGCCGCAACCACGTTAAAACCAGCATCCAGCAATGCTTGCAGGGCAGCGGCGGCAAAATGCGGTGTGCCGGCAAAAATGATTTTCACAGAGAATATCCGTTACAGGGTTTCGCGGCGATGCTTCTTGATCTTGGCACGAAGGCGCGATTGCTTGAGCGGCGAAAGGTATTCGACGAACACCCTGCCTTTGAGATGATCCATCTCGTGTTGTATGCAGGTTGCCAGGAAACCATCTGCCTCCAGCACGAATGGGTTGCCCTGCATATCCAGTGCATGCACGGTTACACGTTCGGCGCGCCGTATGGTTGCATACACGCCGGGAACTGACAAACAACCCTCCTCATGATCGCTTTCGCCGCTGCTGGAAGTAATTTCCGGGTTGATGAGCGCTAATAGCTGGTCGTGGGTTTCGGATATGTCCACCACGATGACCTGCTGGTGCACATCCACCTGGGTGGCGGCCAAGCCTACCCCAGGTGCGGCATACATGGTCTCCGCCATATCGTGGATAAGCTTGCGGATAGCGCTGTCTACCCCATGCACCGGTTTCGCGATAGTATGCAACCGCTCATCCGGGTATTGCAGTATTTTGAGAATTGCCATAAATGCTTGCTAATTTAAAAGACTGGATGCAGAATTTAAACCACTGTGCGCCGAAGACCGGGAAAGTTGGGCGCGGTGTACCCATAATTTAAACGGCTTTTACTTACTCAGCAGGGGTTTTCATGCAAAAACTTATTATATCGCTGTTTTGTTGTTTGCTGCCTGCGTTCGCCCTTGCTGCCACGCCTGAAATTCTCAACAGCGCACCGGACCGCCATATCGTGGTGAAGGGCGATACCTTGTGGGATATCTCGGCCAAATTTTTCAAGGATCCCTGGAAATGGCCACAAATCTGGGGCATGAATAAAGATACCATCAATGATCCGCACTGGATTTATCCGGGTGACATAATCATCCTGAATCGCTCAACGGGTACCCTGCGTGTCGAAGTAAAAAAATCGGGCGACACCATCAAATTATCCCCCAAGGTGCGTGCGCAGAATAGTAAACATGACGCCATCCCCAGCATTCCGGCCGGTGACATTGACCCGTTCCTCAGGCAGGCACTGGTAATCGGAAAAGATGAATTATCCGGGGCTCCGGCGCTGGTGGGTACTTATGAACAGCGCGTTATTCTGGGTAATGGTGATATTGCCTATGTGAAAGATATATCCAGTGATAAGGGGTCGCTGTGGCAGGTATATCGCCCCGGCAAGGAACTGCTCGATCCGGACAGCAATGAATTGCTGGGATATGAGGCTACCTATCTCGGCGAGGCGGAGGTTGAGAAATTTGCAGCACTCAGCACGGTAAGAATCGTCAAGGCAGTTCAGGAAATCAACAAGGGGGACCGCCTCGTCCAGGCTTCCGGGGAGTTTATCAACAACTACGTGCCGCACGCCCCTGATGGTCAGATTGCCGCACGTGTGATTTCGATTTATGGCGGCGTTTCGCAAGCCGGCCAGAATACCATTATCACGCTCAATAAAGGACGGCGCGATGGCTTACAGAATGGTCATGTACTGGCGCTTTACCGCAAGGGCGAGGTAGTGGAAGACGGGGGTAAAAAGCTCCCCCTGCCTGATGTGCGTTATGGCCTGTTGTTCGTGTTCCGTACCTTCGAAAAAGCGTCCTATGCACTTGTCATGCAAACCCGCTTGCCAGTAGAGCTGCTGGATAGCGCACAGACCCCATAATTCACCATGTTTATGGACGCAGATCTTGCGTCATGGCTTGCCCTGAACCATATACCCGGCTTGGGCAATGAAGGCTTGCGCCGCCTGCTGCAAGCCTTCGGCGACCCCGCACATGTTTTTGCCACCCCGGCGCATACCCTGAAACAGGTGGTTCAACCTGCGGTGGCGGAGGCTATCGCCCAAGGCTGTGACGAAGCCGTGCTGGCACCGGTTGCCAGCTGGCTGGAGGATTCACATAACAGCATCGTCACGCTGGCCGATCCGGATTATCCGCAAGCACTGCTCAATATTCCCGACCCGCCGCTGCTGTTATATGTAAAAGGGCGGCGCGAATTGCTGAATCACCCGGCGCTTGCCATTGTCGGCAGCCGCAATGCCACGCCGCAAGGTTTGAATAACGCAGAGGCTTTTGCGCAGGCAGCCAGTTCTGCCGGGCTGTGCATCGTCAGCGGCATGGCGCACGGCATAGATGCTGCCGCGCATCGTGGTGGGTTATGCGGACAAGGCTCCAGCATCGGCGTGGTAGGCACCGGGCTGGACAAGATTTATCCGTCCGCCAACCGCGACCTGGCACACCGGCTGGCACAGGAAGGCGCACTGATCTCCGAGTTTTCCCTGGGTACTCCGCCACTGGCGGCAAACTTCCCGCGCCGCAACCGCATCATCAGCGGTTTGGGCCTGGGCTGCCTGGTGGTTGAGGCATCGCTGCAAAGCGGCTCGCTGATCACCGCACGCATGGCGCTGGAACAGGGGCGTGAGGTGTTCGCCATTCCCGGCTCCATCCATGCACCACAGTCAAAAGGATGTCACCATCTGATCAAGCAGGGAGCCAAGCTGGTGGAGCGCGCACAGGATATCCTCGAAGAATTGGGGCATTTTCCCTCCAGCACGACCCGCCAGGTTACCGTGCCGGGCGACCATCCACTGTTTGCGCATTTGGGTTTCGATCCGGTGAGTATGGACAGCCTGCGTCAGCGCAGCGGCTTGACGGTTGAGGAACTATCAGCCATCCTGTTGCAACTCGAGCTGGAAGGCAGCGTCGCCAACTTGCCGGGCGGGCTTTACCAGCGCGTAGGTTAATACTGTAATTTTACCGGGATGCTATGTTTGATATTTTGATGTTTTTATTTGAAAGTTATTTTCATGCTGGCAGTTACCCCAATTCCGATAAACTTTCCCTCAGGTTGAGTGCGGCAGGGTTTGAGAACGAGGATATCCATCGCGCCCTGGATTGGCTGTCCGGCCTGAAACAACTGACGCAGGCAGATTATCCGTCCGCCATCAACGGCAGCGGATTACGCTGCTATGCCGACCTGGAAACCAAGCGCATCGACCAGGAAGCGCGCCGTTTCCTGATGTTTTTGGAACAAAGCAAAATAGTTACGCCAGTTGAGCGGGAAATGATCATCGACCGCGCAGTTGCGCTTGGCCGTGAAAGCCTGCAGCTGGACAAGGTCAAACTTATCGCACTGATGGTGTTGTGGAACCAGCATCGGGAACTGGATCCCCTGGTGGTTGAAGATTTACTCACTCCATCTGAAACATACCACCTACATTAACCTCATAGCGACAAATCTTAACTCATGGCGAGCAACCTACTGATCGTTGAATCCCCGGCCAAGGCCGTCACCCTGAAAAAATATCTGGGCAAGGACTTCGAGGTGCTGGCCACCTACGGCCATGTGCGCGACCTGATCCCCAAGACAGGCGCGATCGACACCGAAAATGGTTTCGCCATGCAGTATGAAACCATCGCGCGCAACAGCAAGCATGTGGACGCCATCGCCAAGGCCGCCGCCGCCGCAGACCACATCTATCTCGCACCCGACCCGGACCGCGAAGGGGAGGCCATCGCCTGGCATGTTGCCGAACTGCTCAAGAACAAGCGCGGCATGAAGAGCAAGACCATGCAGCGCGTGGTGTTCTACGAAATCACCCAGAGTGCGGTGAAGGAGGCGGTGGCGCATCCGCGCGAAATTTCCATTCCGCTGGTGAATGCACAGCAGGCGCGGCGCGCGCTGGATTATCTGGTGGGCTTCAACCTTTCTCCGCTGCTGTGGCGCAAGATCCGCCCCGGTCTTTCCGCCGGCCGTGTGCAAAGCCCCGCATTGCGTTTGATCGTGGAGCGCGAGCTGGAAATCGAAGCGTTCCGCTCGCAGGAATACTGGACCGTGCATCTCGACAGCCAGAAAAACAGCGTGTCCTTCGCCGCCAAACTGTTCCAGTACCAGGGCAAAAAGCTGGAGCAACTGAGTATCGGCAGCGAGACGGAGTACAACAAGATTTTCGCCAATCTCAGTGCCGCCAAGTTGCCGCCCAAAGTGGTGCGCGTAGAGAAGAAAGCCAAGCAACGCTTTGCCGCAGCACCGTTTACTACCTCCACGCTGCAACAGGAGGCGGCACGCAAACTCGGCATGTCCACCGACCGTACCATGCGCATCGCACAGCAGCTGTATGAAGGCGTGGACATCGGCGGGCAGAGCGTCGGCCTGATTACCTACATGCGCACCGACTCCGTCTCGCTGGCGAAGGAGGCAGTGCAGGAAATACGCGGCTATATCGCGGAAAATTTCGCAGCGGATTATTTGCCCAAAACGCCACCGGCCTACAAGAGCAAGGCCAAGAATGCGCAGGAGGCGCATGAAGCGGTGCGCCCCACCTCCATCGCGCGCACCCCGGACAGCGTGCGCGACCACCTCACCATAGATCAGGCGCGGCTGTATGAAATGATCTGGAAGCGCACGCTGGCGTGCCAGATGGCACCCGCACGCTTCGATACGGTGAGCCTCGATATCCGCCTCGGCGGCGACGACACCCTGTTCCGCGCCAGCGGCCAGACACTGGTGTTCCCCGGCTTCATCGCCGTGTACCAGGAAGGCACGGACGACAGCGAAGAAGAGGAAAGCAGCAAACTGCCGCCTCTGGCAGAAGGCGAAACCATTCCGCTCGACAAGCTGTTCGGCGAACAGCATTTCACCCAGCCGCCACCGCGCTTTTCCGAAGCCAGCCTGGTGAAGACGCTGGAAGAGCACGGCATCGGGCGGCCTTCCACCTACGCCAGCATCATTTCCACACTGCAAGCGCGCGAGTATGCGGTGCTGGACAAGAAGCGTTTCCAGCCCACCGATGTGGGCCGCGTGGTCAACAAATTTCTTACCGAGCATTTCACGCGCTATGTGGATTACGGTTTCACTGCGCAGATGGAAGACGAACTGGACGAAATCTCCGAAGGCAAGCGCGACTGGATACCGGTGCTGGACGAATTCTGGAAAGGTTTTAACAAACTGCTCGCCGACAAGAAAGACGTGGACCGCCCCGGCACGGAAGTGCTGGAAGAAGCCTGCCCCAAGTGCGGCAAGCCTTTATCCAAGCGGCTCGGCAAGCGCGGCAGCTTCATCGGCTGCACCGGCTATCCCGAATGCGACTATACGCGCAACCTCGGCGGCGAAGAAGATACGGGCGAAGCACGCCGGGAACTAGGCAACGATCCGGCCAGTAACCTGCCCGTGCTGCTGTTGCGCGGCCCCTATGGCTATTATGTGCAACTCGGTGAAGTGGAAGAGGGGGCCAAGAAGAAGCCCAAGCGTATTTCCTGGCCGAAAGAATTGCCCCCGGATACTGCCGACCTGGCTGCGGCCTTAAAGTTGCTGGAGCTGCCAAAAGAACTGGGCGACCATCCCGAGACCGGCAAAAAAGTCATCGTCAATATCGGCCGCTTCGGCCCTTACATTGGCCATGACGGAAAATTCAAATCCATCCCCAAGAGCGACAGCGTGTTCACCATCCATCTGGAGCGCGCCGTCGCCTTGCTGGCAGAAGCCAGAGCCTCCAACACCGTATTGCGCGAACTGGGTGTACATCCGGATGACAAAAAACCGGTCGACGTGTGCAATGGCCGCTACGGCCCATATGTACGCCACGGCAAAATTAACGCCACCCTGCCCAAAGACACATCGGCGGAAGAGATTACCCTGGAAGAAGGTTTGGCGCTGCTGGCCGCCCGTGTGGCTAAAGGCCCGGCGGCCAAAAAAGTTATTACCAGGAAATCAGCCGCCAAGAAGCCCGCCGCCAAGAAAACCCCGGCCAAAAAACCGGCAGCCAAGAAGCCCGCCGGTTAATGCCCCCGGCATGTCCCCATAATTATCACTGCATTGAAGAAGCTATCCGGTTTGCAAAGCCGCACAGGGTGCTCATGTATGCACCATCAAGGCTTCAATCGCGGCTACCGTTTTCGGTGCGGCTCCGGTCAACACTTCGCCGCCCTGTGAGGTGATAACCACATCGTCCTCAATGCGGATGCCGATGTTCCACAGCGCCTGCGGCACATCGTCGGCAGCGCGAATGTAGCAGCCGGGTTCGACGGTCAGCGCCATGCCGGGTTGCAGCACGCGCCAGTTGTCTTCCAGCTTGTAGGCGCCCACGTCGTGCACGTCCATGCCGAGCCAGTGGCCGGTGCGGTGCATGTAGAAGCGCTTGTAGCTCTCGCTTTCCAGCACGGCATCGAGGCTGCCCTGGCACAGTCCGAGGTCGATGAAACCTTGCGCCAGCACGCACAGGGCGGCGTCGTGCGGCTCGTTCCAGCGCACACCGGGCCGTGCTGCCGCGATGGCGGCGGCCTGCGCCGCCAGTACCATCTCATACACGTCTTTCTGCGCGGCGCTGAATTTGCCGTTCACCGGAAAGGTGCGCGTGATGTCGGCGGCATAGCCATCCACTTCGCAGCCCGCATCGATCAGCAGCAGGTCGCCATCCTTGAGCAGCGTGTTGTTGCCGACATAGTGCAGCACGCAGGCATTGGCGCCGCCTGCAACGATGGGGGTGTAGGCCGGCGCCTGCGCGCCGTTGCGGCGGAACTCGTGCAGCAGCTCCGCTTCGATTTCATATTCCATCCTGCCGGGGCGCGCGGCGCGCATGGCGCGCAGGTGCGCGGCGGTGGAGATGGCGGCGGCGCGGCGCATGGCGGCAAGTTCCCCGTCATCCTTGATCAGGCGCATTTCGTCCAGCAGCATGCGCACATCGTGGATTTCGTTCGGCGCGGTGATGCCGCTGCGTGCCTGCGCCTGCACACGGGAACGCAGCTCGAGGATGCGGTCGTCCCACACGGCGTGCGCGCCGAGCGGATGGAACAGCGCGGGCTGGTTGCCCATCAGCTCGACCAGCTTGTCGTTCAGTTGCGCGATGGGGAAGGCCGCGTCGAAGCCGAACTCGATGCGCGCAGCTTCCGGCCCGTGCCGGAAACCATCCCACACCTCGCGTTCCATATTTTTCTCGCGGCAAAATAAAATGGATTGCGGGGCATTGCCCGCGACCAGCACCAGCACGGCCTCCGGCTCTTCAAAGCCGGTGAGGTAATGGAAGTGGCTGTCATAACGATAAGGATAGTGCGCATCACCGTTGCGCGTCACTTCCGGTGCGGTGGGAATGACGGCGATGCCGCGCCGCATCTGGTTGATGAGGCGGGAGCGGCGCCGGGCATAAATGGCGTGGTTAAGCATGGCTGGCATTGTGCGTTGCGCGCAACAGCTTGTCGAGTTCTTCGAGACGTTGCGGCGTGCCCACGTCCACCCAGTGCCCGGTGTAGTGCTCGCCGCTGACCCTGCCCTGTGCGATTTGCGCGCGCAACAAAGGTGCAAGCGGAGCGGAGCTGCCGCGTGCGATAGGGGCGAACAGTGCGGGTTGGTAGACGCCGATGCCGCTGAAGGTGAATTTGGGCATGCCATCCACCACTCTGCCGTTCTGCAAACCGAAATCGCCGCTGGAATGTTGGGGCGGGTTGTTGACCAATACCAGATGCGCCATATCGCCGCGTTGCTTGAGCGCTGCGGCGTGGAGGGGCAGTCGCGCGAAATCGTAGTCGCAGTAGATGTCGCTGTTGATGACGGCGAAGGGCTCTCCCACCCCCAGCCCCTCCCCCGGAGGGAGAGCACTAAAAGTACGCAATTCACTACGCGATAAGTCGCGTGTGAAATTGTCAGGGGCGCAAAGCAACGGCAAGGCATTGGCAATGCCGCCCGCCGTCTCCAGTGCAGATGGATGTTCCGGTGAATAGCGGATGCGCACACCGAATTGACTGCCATCTCCCAGCATGGACTCGATCTGCTTGCCGAGATGCGCATGGTTAATCACCAGGTCAAGGATGCCGGCGCGTGCCAGCCTTTCGATATGCCATACGAGCAGCGGCTTGCCGCCCGCCATCAATAAAGGCTTGGGCGTGTGGTCGGTGAGCGGGCGCATGCGCTCGCCGCGCCCAGCGGCCAGCAGCATGGCC
>JAQTOM010000001.1:37677-76856 GCA_028713345.1 Gallionellaceae bacterium
ACATGAGGTTGCGCGAGTGATAGTCGCGATGCACATACGCGCGCGGCTGCGCCAGATTGTTCTGAATGATGCGCTGGAACGCAGTTTCCAGCGTGGCAGATTGTTTCTCGTCCAGTGTGGTTTGCAGGTGCCTGGCGATATACCAATCGGGAAACAGGCGCATCTCGCGCATGAGCAGCACCGCGTCGTAGGGCGGCAGTTCGTTTTCGCGGCTGGCGAGCTGGATGCGTACCAGCGCATCGGTGGCAGCACCGTACAGTTCGCGTGCGTTATCGGCACCCAATGCTTGCAGGTAGGTGGTGTTGCCCAGGTCGGACAACAGCAGGAAGCCCTGCGCCAGGTCCTGCGCATATACATGCGGCACGTGCGTTCCCGCATCCTCGAACAGCCTGGCAACATGCAGAAATGGCCGGCAATCCTCGTGCTGCGGCGGAGCGTCCATCACGATCAGCGTGCAGTCAGAAAAAGTAGCGCGGAAATAACGGCGGAAGCTGGCATCGGCAGAAGCCGGCGCGAGATCGAACGAAGCGTCGGGAAAATGGCCATGGAGCCATTCGGTGAGTTGTTGTAAGCGTTGCATGCTATGGTTTCGGATTGCTTTAATCTTGAATGTATGCGATTTTAGCACCTTAATTTGTCCGCCCCGCATCATGCGCTTTCGCCTCAACCCAGTTGTGTCTTTACTGCTATGCATACTTGCTCCGGCAGCTTATGCCGAGAGCGAGATGCTGGGGCTGCGGCTGGATTATAACTTCATGCATCCGCCAGCAACTCACGCCAGGAGCGATAGGGTTGCCTTAAGGCTTGATCGCACTTTCATGAACTTGCCGGAAGATAGCGAAGGTATTCCCGTTTTTATTTCAGCGCAACGGATGGAAGGAGTAAATGAGAAACAGGTTGAGGCCATCGGTGAGGCCGAATTACGCAAGCGCGGGCAATCTATTTCTGCCGACCGCCTGTTGTTCATGCAGGACAGCAAGGACCTGTTTGCCGATGGTGCGGTACGCATGGAACAGGCTGGAAACGTGATGCAGGGGCCGCATTTAAAACTCAATCTGGACACCAATGTCGGCGATATGACGCAGCCGGTATTCCATCTTGGCGGCAATAATGCGCGCGGCAATGCCGACAACGCGCATATGGAAGGCAAGACAAATTCCACCTTGCGCAATGTTACTTATACCACCTGCCCGGCAGGAAAGGATGACTGGTTGCTGAAAATGAGCACACTGGAGATTGACCGCAATCGCCAGATAGGGACAGCGCACAATGCGCATGTCGAATTCATGGATGTACCTATTTTGTATACACCGTGGATGGATTTTCCGCTCAATGACCAGCGCAAATCGGGTTTTCTCAGCCCGGAATTCGGCAGCACGGTGAAGAGCGGCAGCGAGGTAACTTTGCCTTATTACCTGAATATAGCCCCCAACCTCGATGCGACACTCGAGCCGCGCGTGATGGTCAAGCGCGGCCTGCTGCTTGGCAACGAACTGCGTTACCTGGAGCCGACTTATTCCGGCGAGGCGCATCTGGATGTGTTGCCTGCAGATCGCATTGCCAGCCGCACCCGTTCCAGGATGACGTTAATGCATGTGCAGGATATGGGTTATGGCCTGAGCGGCGCAGTCAATTTGAACCGCGTCTCCGATGATGCCTATTTCCGTGATTTGTCCGGTACACTGACCACAACCTCTCAGATCAACCTGGTACGCGAAGGGGTGCTGTCCTATGCCGGTGGATGGTGGAATGCTTCAGCACGGCTACAGAATTTCCAGACACTGCAGGATCCTGCCGCGCCAGTAGGCATCCCGTATCACCGCTTGCCGCAAATCAACCTGAGCGCACAGAGTGAGTTGAACAGTGACGCTCCATACTATATTGCCGCAACTCAAACCGCGGCCAGCCTGCAAGCCGCGCATCAAGCCGGGCCGATGGCGACGCTTACCGGTGAGTTCGTGGATTTTCGCCATCCAACAGCCGTCAGCGCGCAACGCCTGGTGCTGTATCCCAGCGTGAGCTATCCGCTACTCGCCGAACCCGGGCTTTACCTGACCCCCAAATTCGGTTTGCACAACACCCATTATCTGATGGGTGCGAACAACACGGCGGCTTTGCCCGATGCATCGCGCACTGTGCCGATTTTCAGCGCGGATAGCGGCATAATACTGGAACGCGACTGGAGCCTGGCTGATCAGGATTTTGTGCAGACACTGGAGCCGCGTGCATTTTATGCGTATATCCCCTATCGCAACCAGAACCGGCTGCCGATTTTCGATTCGGGACTGGGCGGGTTCAGCTTTGCCCAGATGTTCACCGAGAACCGCTATATCGGCAATGACCGCGTGGGCGATACCAACCAGGTGACCATCGCGCTCACCTCGCGCCTGCTTGACCAGAAGAGCGGTGCGGAACGGCTGAACGTGGCAATCGGCCAACGCTTCAGCCTGAAGACGCCGCAGATGGACCCATCCATCAGCAACAAGTCGGACATCCTGGCCGCAGCCTCCGGCAGGATAACGCCAGCATGGTCGCTGGACAGCAACCTGCAATACAACCCCACGCAATCACACACCGAAAATTACAATGTGGCGGCACACTACCAGCCTGAAGGCGGCAAGGTGCTCAACCTGGGCTACCGCTTTACACGAGCCAGTATCAGGCAAATGGATTTGTCCACGCAATGGCCGCTGTACGGACACTGGCACGCAGTGGCACGCTGGTACCACTCCTTTCAGGACAGCCGCACTTTGGAGTTGTTGGCCGGGCTTGAGTATAATGAGAGCTGCTGGACAGTGCGGATGGTGGCACAGCGCTTCCCGGTTTCCGCCAATGAGTTTTCAACCGGCTTCTTTGTGCAACTCGAATTGAATGACCTGGTAAGGGTTGGTGGCGACCCCTTGGGGCTGCTGCCCAAGAGCATTCCCGGTTATATCAAAATGAATGAACCGTCCCGTGCCCAGCCGGTGCAAGGCCTGCGCTAATTAAATCATAATTGTAGAGAGCCAGATATGTTGCGTAGCAAGGTGATGCAGGTATTTCTGTTGTGCTTGGCCTGTTTGGCAAATGCCCACGCCGCCGATTTGAAGAAAAAACCGGATCCGCAAAAACAGGTTGCGCCGATTGACCAGATTGTTGCCGTGGTAAATGACGATGTGATTACCCACAATGAGGTGAATAGCCGCCTGGGGGTTGTGGTGCGCCAGCTAAAAAGCCAGGGTACGCCTTTGCCGCCTATGGATGTGCTGGAAAAGCAGATACTGGAACGCATGATTACCGACAAGCTGCAGGCGCAGTATGCCAAGGAAACGGGGGTGCATATTGATGATGCACAACTGGACAAGGCGCTGCAACGCATTGCGCGGGAAAACAATATATCCTCGCTGGCGGAGTTCCGCACCAAGGTGGAACAGGGAGGGGTGGACTTCAAGAAATTCCGCGAGGAAATACGCAACGAAATCATCGCCACGCGCTTGCGCGAGCGTGAGGTAGACAGCAAGCTGGTGATCAGCGAAAACGAAATCGACAACTACCTCGCCACCCAGGCCAAATTGCCGGGCAAGGGAGAGGAATATCTGCTGGCACACATTCTGGTGCTGGTTCCGGAGCAGGCCAGCGCAGACAAGATACAGGCCAGCCGCCAGCGTGCCGAGCAGGCGCTGTCCCAGTTGCGGGGTGGTGCAGACTTTGCGCAAATAGCCGCCGGGTTTTCCGATGCAAAGGATGCAATGCAAGGCGGCAGCCTGGGCTGGCTTCCTGCAGAACGTGTTCCCGCCTTGTTTCTGGAAACACTGCAGGTAATGAAACCGGGCGAGACCAGCACGGTGTTGCGCAGCCCTAATGGTTTTCATATTCTCAAACTGGTGGAACGGCGCAGCAATGATACCAAGGTGGTGGTCACACAAACCCATGTGCGCCATATTCTGGTCAAAACCAGCGAGCTGGTGCCGGAGAATGAGGCCAGGAACCGCCTGCTGGATATCCGGCAACGCATAGAGACTGGCGCAGACTTTGCCGAGCAGGCCAAGCGTTATTCCGAGGATGGCAGCGCTGCGCAAGGCGGCGACCTCGGCTGGATTTCGCCCGGCGAGACCGTTCCCGAATTCGAGGACGCAATGAATGCCTTGCAAGCCGGGCAGATGAGCGGTGCGGTGCAATCCGGATTCGGCTGGCACCTGATCCAAGTGATCGAGCGCCGCAACGCCGATGTAAGCACCGAACAAAAAAGGCAGCAGGCACGCCTGGCAATACGCACTTTCAAGTCCGATGAAGCGTATCAGGACTGGCTGCGCCAGTTGCGTGACCGGGCGTATATTGAGTATCGCGAAGAGCAGAACAACTGAGTACGATGACGCAGCCTGCCCCGCCGCTGGCAATTACTTCGGGTGAGCCAGCCGGTATCGGCCCCGACCTGTGCCTGCAATTGTCACAACAGGTACAGGAGCAAGCACTGGTAGTGCTGGCCGACAAGACCTTGCTGCAACGGCGCGCCGCACGGCTTGGCCTGGATGTGCAGCTGCTAGATTACGATCCGCAGCAGACCATGCCTTTATCGTCCGGCCAGTTGCGCGTACTGCATGTACCGCTGGCACAACCCGTCCAGGCCGGAAAGTTGAATCCGGCCAACAGCCGTTATGTGCTCGACCTGCTGACCCGTGCGGCACAAGGCTGCCAGTCAGGTGAATTCGGCGGCATGGTCACGGCGCCGGTGCACAAGGGCGTCATCAACGACGCGGGCATTCCTTTCACCGGGCATACGGAATTTCTCGCCGAACAGACGCATACCCCGCAGGTGGTGATGATGCTTGCGGGCGGCGGCATGCGTGTAGCACTGGCCACTACCCACCTGGCATTGCGCGAGGTGCCGGACACGATTACCCACGCATTGCTGGAAAGCGTGCTGCACATCATCCAGCGCGACCTCATGCGGCGCTTCGGCATCGCCCACCCGCGCATCCTGGTGGCCGGACTCAATCCGCACGCCGGGGAGGGCGGCTATCTTGGGCGCGAGGAAATCGACGTCATGGTCCCGCTGCTGGACAAGCTGCGCGCGCAAGGCATGAACGTCAGCCAGCCGTTACCCGCCGACACCCTGTTCACCCCGCAACGGCTGGCGCAATGCGACTGCGTGCTGGCGATGTACCACGACCAGGGCCTGCCGGTGTTGAAGCATGCCAGCTTCGGGCACGGCGTAAACGTGACGCTGGGCATGCCCATCATCCGCACCTCGGTGGATCACGGCACGGCGCTGGAACTGGCCGGCAGCGGGCGCGCCGAGGCAGGCAGCCTGCTCGAGGCAATCCGGATGGCGGCAGACATGGTCGTTTGGAGTGCGGCGGCATGACGCCGCTTTTTTTATATAGCGCGACGTGTCGCGCCAGTCAAAGCGGCGTCATGCCGCCGCACTCCAAATAATGCATAAAGCCAGAAAAAGGTTTGGACAGAACTTCCTGGTGGATGAGCAGATCATCGCCGACATCATCCGCATCATCCGCCCCGAACCTGCCGACAACATGGTGGAGATCGGCCCCGGACTGGGTGCACTGACCCGCCCGCTGCTGCAGCGCCTGGATAAATTGCATGTGGTGGAAATCGACCGCGATATCATCGCGCGCCTGGAAAACGATTACCCCAAAGACAATCTCGTCATCCATGCCGGGGATGCACTGAAATTCGACCTGGCGCAACTGCCCGCCCCGTTGCGCATCGTGGGCAACCTGCCGTACAACATCTCCTCGCCGCTGCTGTTTCATTTCTCCGGCTACGCCGAGCGCATCACCGACATGCACTTCATGCTGCAGGATGAAGTGGTGGAGCGCATGGTGGCACGACCTTCCACGCCCGCCTACGGGCGCTTGTCGGTAATGCTGCAATACCGTTTCCACATGGAGAAATTGCTCGACGTGCCGCCCGGATCGTTTCGCCCCGCCCCCAAAGTGGATTCCGCCATCGTGCGCATGATCCCCTTGCCGGAAAGAGATGTGCTGGTGAGTAATGCAAAGTTGTTTGCGGAAATTGTCGTCGCCGCATTCGGGCAGCGGCGCAAGACCTTGCGCAACACGCTGAAGAATTATCTGGATGAGAACGGCTTTGAGCAGTTGGGCATAGACCCGCAACTGCGCGCGGAGAATCTGGGAGTGGCGGAGTTTGCGCGGATAGCGGATTTTCTATGCCGTGGGTAGCACGGAAATCTGGCGGGAGGCGACCCCGCCTACATTTTCTCTGCCGCCATCATTCTCTCCACATACCGCGCAATCAAATCAATCTCCAGATTCACTCTTGACCCGGCATGCAGCTCTTTCAGCGTGGTCGCCAGCAGCGTGTGCGGAATCAGGTTGACGCTGAACACCGCGCCCGTCACTTCGTTCACGGTCAGGCTCACGCCGTTGATGGTGATGGAACCTTTCACCGCGATGTATTTGGCCAGCGCCTGCGGTGCGCGCACGGTCAGCGTCCAGCTTTCTTCAAGGTCGGTGAACGACAGTACCTCGCCCACGCCGTCCACATGCCCGCTCACCAGATGCCCGCCCAGCCTGTCTGCCAGGCGTAGCGCCTTTTCCAGGTTGACGCGCGCGCCCTGCGCCTCCAGACCGGCGGTGCAGTTCAGCGTTTCGCGCGACACGTCCACCGTAAACGAATTGCCCTTCTTTTCCACCACGGTGAGGCATACGCCGTTGACCGCGATGCTGTCGCCGAGCTGCACATCGTCCATGCCGAGCGCGTGCGTCTCCACGGAAAGCCGCAGGCCGCCGTTGCGATCCTCGGCGCGGTTGATGCTGCCTATATCTGCGATGATGCCACTGAACATGCTTATCCTTTCTTTACTCTTGCCATAATGCGCAAATCTTTCCCGACGTTGCGCACATCCTGCCATTCCAGGTTGATGCGCTGATCCAGGCTGGTCAACTCGCCCAGTTGCGCCATGCCGCTTGCCATGTCGCCGAGCAACTGCGGCGCGAAATACAGAATCAGCTCATCCACCAGGCCGGCTTGCAGCAGAGCGCCATTCAAGGCGCTGCCCGCCTCCACCAGCACTTCGTTGCAACCGCTTGCCGCGAGATCGTGCAGCACGGCGTTCAAGTCCACGCGTCCGTTCGCATCTGGCAGCACAGAAACACGCGCGCCGTTTTTTTCCAGTGTGGAAATTTTATTTGCATCTTGTGTGGCGGTGTAGACCCAAACCCCCTCCCTGCCCCTCCCCCGGCGGGAGAGGGAACGGCTCGCATCTCCATCCGGGGCTGGGGTATTTTCCTCTCCCAAGATGCGCGCCGAGGTTGGCAGGCGCAGATAGCTGTCCACCACCACGCGCACCGGTTGCCGCGACGTCTCGATGCCGCGCACGTTGAGTTGCGGGTCGTCCGCCAGCACGGTGCCGATGCCGGTGAGCACGGCGCAGGAACGCGCGCGCCAGTGTTGCACGTCCTGCCGCGCCGCTTCTCCGGTGATCCACTGGCTGGTGCCGTTGGCGAGCGCGGTGCGCCCATCCAGGCTCATGGCAATCTTGCTGCGCACCCACGGTGTGCCGCGCGCCATGCGCGCAAAAAAACCGATGTTCAGTTCGCGCGCCGCCGCTTCCATCAGGCCGCATTCGACTTCGATCCCTGCCGCGCGCAGCTTCGCGCTACCCTGTCCAGCCACCTGCGGGTTGGGATCCTGCACCGCCATCACCACGCGCGCTATCCCGGCCGCAATCAGCGCATCGGCGCAGGGCGGGGTGCGGCCATGATGGCTGCATGGCTCCAGCGTCACATAAGCGGTCGCGCCGCGTGCCGCTTCGCCCGCTGCGTCTAGCGCATGCACTTCCGCATGGGGCTCGCCGGTGCGCTCGTGCCAGCCTTCGCCAACGACATTGCCGTCACGCACCAGCACGCAGCCGACACGCGGGTTGGGGCTGGCGGTGTAAAGGCCGCGTTCCGCCAGGCGCAGCGCCCGTGCCATCCATACGCTGTCCTGCGGTGTAAGCACAATCAATTCGCTCGCGGCTTGCGGCGTGCCGGAGATTTACGCACCGCCTCGACCGCCTCGGTAAAGTCGCCCACATCCTGAAAGCTCTTGTACACCGAGGCGAAGCGGATATAGGCCACCTTGTCCAGTTTCAGCAATTCTTTCATCACCATTTCACCGATCTGGCGCGAACCGACTTCACGCTCGCCGAGCGCAAATACTTTTTGCGTCACATGGTCAATGGCGGCATCCACCAGCTCCGTGGGAACCGGGCGTTTGTGCAGTGCACGGTTGAAGCTGGTGCGCAGTTTTTCTTCGTCAAATTCCGAGCGCATGCCGTTCTGCTTGACCACCTGCGGCATGCGCAGCTCCACCGTCTCATAGGTGGTGAAGCGCTTCTCGCACGACAGGCAGCGGCGGCGGCGGCGGATGCAGTCGCCCTCTTCGCTCTCGCGCGTATCCACCACCTGGGTGTCGGGGCCTTTGCAGAAGGGGCATTTCATAGCTGAGAAGGGGGAAGAGGGAAGGGGGAAAGGTGGGAAACCGCAGTTGCCCTTCTCCCTTCACCCTTCTCCCTTCCCGCTTTAATTGCCATACACCGGGAACTGCGTGCACAGCTGCCTGACCTCACCCGCCACGCGCGCGATCACGGCATCGTCGTTCGGCGCATCCAGCACGTCGGCAATCAGGTTTGCCAGCTTCTCGGCTTCCAGCTCCTTGAAGCCGCGCGTGGTCATCGCCGGGCTGCCGATGCGGATGCCGCTAGTGACGAACGGTTTTTGCGGATCGTTGGGGATGGCGTTCTTGTTCACGGTGATGTGCGCGCGGCCCAGCGCCGTCTCGGCGTCCTTGCCGGTAATATTCTTGGGTTGCAGGTCAACCAGGAATACGTGGCTGTCGGTGTGACCGGACACGATGCGCACACCGCGCTCCTGCAACACCTTGGCCATCACGCGTGCATTGTCGATCACCTGCATCTGGTATACCTTGAATTCCTTGCTCATCGCCTCCTTGAAGGCCACCGCCTTGGCGGCGATCACGTGCATCAGCGGGCCGCCTTGCAGGCAGGGGAATATCGCGGAGTTCAGCGCCTTCTCGTGCTCAGCCTTGGCCAGGATCAAGCCGCCGCGCGGGCCGCGCAGGGTCTTGTGGGTGGTGGTGGTGACAAAGTCGGCGATGCCGACCGGGCTGGGGTAGTAGCCCGCCGCGACCAGACCGGCATAGTGCGCCATGTCCACGAACAGGTAAGCACCGACGCTGTCGGCAATCGCGCGGAAGCGCTTCCAGTCGATCACCAAGGCAAAGGCGGAAGCGCCCGCCACGATCATCTTGGGCTTATGCTCCAGCGCCAGGGCTTGCACCTGGTCATAGTCAATATCTTCCTTGTCGTTCAGGCCGTACTGGACGGCGTTGTACAGCTTGCCGCTGATGTTCACCGATGCGCCGTGGGTGAGGTGGCCGCCATGCGCCAGGCTCATGCCCAAGATGGTGTCGCCGGGCTTGAGCACCGACACATATACTGCCTGGTTGGCCTGCGAGCCGGAGTGCGGCTGCACATTGGCGTATTCCGCGCCGAACAGCGCCTTGGCGCGGTCTATGGCAAGCTGCTCGGCCACGTCCACATACTCGCAGCCGCCGTAATAGCGCTTGCCGGGATAGCCCTCGGCATACTTGTTGGTGAGCTGACTGCCCTGCGCCTCCATCACCGCCGGGCTGGTGTAGTTTTCCGATGCGATCAGTTCGATGTGATCTTCCTGACGGCGATTTTCATTCTGGATTGCCGCCCATAACTCGGGGTCAGTATGGGCGATGGTATTTTTACTAGAGAACATGGCAAGCCTTCCAATAGACACAAATAAGCGGGAAATATATTCATTTTATCACGTTGGCAGCATAAGGCGGGAATGCGGTGCAGTGGCGCGTGCCGCGCGCTTGAGCGCGCACAATAAAAGCGTATTTTGTTCGCTTTCCGCACTGACGGATGGTTTTTGCCGTTTCGGGCCGATACTGCCGCCGAATCATGTTGACGCGCAGCTGGTTGCAGGTTAGATTCCGGCGGGAAATGTGCTGGAATTTCTGCGCCAGGAGAACTGATCCCGGAATTATTATGGCCGGCTTATGACGTGCATTATATCGGCGCTCAAGACCGGCATCCTGTCAGTCAATTTCCTGAAGAAACGTATAAGGAAATGCTGAGTAAGCCGTCATTCCCGCGAAAGCGGGAATCCAGCCTGTTGAATTGACTGGGCTTCCGCTTTCGCGGGAACGACAAAACCATACTTGTTCAGTATTTCCATAACAATAACTACCCAAACAACTAACGAGGTTTTTTATGAGTAATTTTTTACGACCGCATGAAATTGCAGAGGCGGTGGTGGTTGCGGGAAAACACCAGGTCGAACGGAATTTATGGCCGATGTTTATCCTGGGGATTCTGGCGGGAACCTATATTGCCTTCGGGGCGCAATTATCGACGGTGGTCAACACCGGGATTGCGGAGCATGTCGGTTTCGGGCTGTCCCGGTTTATTACCGGCAGCGTCTTTACGGTAGGGCTGATCCTGGTGGCGATCGGCGGCGCCGAACTCTTTACGGGGAACAGTATTTTCATCGTGGGCCTGCTGGCCGGTGAAATCAGGCTGAAGCAGATATTCAGGAACTGGGGAGTCGTCTATATTGCGAATCTATTAGGCTCCCTCCTGATCGTGTTCATCATATCCCAGACCGGATTGCTGGACGGGGCGGTGGGGGTGGCGGCGATAAAAATCGCCAGCGCCAAAGTGAACCTCACTTTCAGCCAGGCGTTTTATCGGGCCATATTGTGCAACTGGCTGGTATGCCTGGCGGTATGGCTGGTCTTCGGGGCGAGGGATGTCATCAGTAAAATTTTTGCGGCCTACTTCCCGATCATGGCATTTGTCACATCGGGTTTTGAACACTGTGTCGCCAACATGTATTTCATCCCGATCGGCATATATCTTAAAGACAATCCGGCAGTGTTGGCGGCAGCCGAGATCGCACCCGACAAGCTTGCCAACCTGACCGCTCACGGTTTTGTCATGAATAATCTTTTGCCGGTTACATTAGGGAATGTTGTCGGCGGTGCCGTGTTTGTTGCGGCGGCCTATGCCTTCTCCTACCTGAAAGTCGGGAAGCAGTAAGTACTCCAGCAAGTATCAATCCAGCACGTGCGACACCATGCCGTCCGCCAGCTTGGGCTCGAACCAGGTGGACTTGGGTGGCATGACTTCATTGGCATCGGCAACCGCCATCAGGTCTTCCATGCGCGTGGCGAACAGGGCAAAGGCCACGGCCATGCCATCGCTGCCGACGCGCTTTTCCAGCTCTGCCAGGCCACGAATGCCGCCGACGAAATCGATGCGCTTGTCGCGGCGCGGGTCGTGGATGCCGAGCACCGGCGCAATTAAATAATTCTGCAGCAGGCTCACGTCGAGGCGCGCCACCGGGTCGTTTGCGGGAATCAATTCATTGCGGATTTGCAGGCGGTACCACTGCCCCGGCAGGTACAGGCCAAATTCGCCGGGCTTGCCGGGTTTAACCTGCGTGGCGCTTGCCTGCACCGAGAAATTCTCTTCGATACGCTGCAAGAATTTTGTCGTATCCATGCCGTTAAGGTCGGTCATGACGCGGTTGTAATCCATGATCTTCATCTGGTGATGGGGGAAGATCACCGACAGGAAATAGTTGTAGCTCTCCTCGCCGCCGTGCGCGGGATTGGCGGCGCGCCGCGCCGCAGCCACGCGCGAGGCGGCGGCGGAACGGTGGTGCCCGTCGGCGATGTAGAGCGCGCGCATGGCGTCGAACGCGGCAGTGATCTGATCCAATATTGCGCTATCGCGGATCACCCACAGGGTGTGGCGGATGCCGTCATCCGCAGTCACATCGGCATCCGGCGCGCCGCTGGACGCGCGTTCGAGGAGCGCATCCACCTGCGGCGCGGCAGGATAGGCCAGCAGCACCGGGCCGGTCTGGGCGTTGAGCGCGTCGATCTGGCGCACGCGGTCGTCTTCCTTGTCGGGGCGCGTGAATTCATGCTTGCGGATGCGGTTGCTGTCGTAGTCCGCCACCGAGGCCGCCGCCACCAGGCCAGTCTGGCTGTGGTTGCCCATGACCAGCCGGTAGGCGTAATAGCAGGGCGCCGCATCGCGCACCAGCACGCCTTGCGCCAGCATCTTGCCGAGGTTTTCTGCCGCCTTGGCATAGACCTCCGCCGCATAGGGATCGGTGCCGGCAGGCAGGTCGATTTCCGGTTTCGAGATATGCAGAAAGCTCCACGGTTTGCCTGCCGCGCGCGCGCGCGCCTCCTCGGTGGAAAGCACATCGTAGGGTGGGGCGGCGATTTCTGCGGCGCGGGACGGGGCGGGGCGTAAACCGGCAAAGGGGCGGATCAGGCTCATTAGGAATCCTCAGATCAGTTCGTTAAAAAGTTTTGGTGGCGAGATGTGTGCTGCATTTTGCATATGTTATGTTTGGGTTACTGCGGAACTCGTAAACTTTAGAGCAGCGTTTTCACGATACGCCTGCTAGCCAGTCCATCGCCGTACGGGTTCTTGCGATGGGCGAAAGATTGATAATAGGTTTCGTCTGCCAGTAGCCGTTCGCACTCTTCGATAACCCTGTCAGTATCGGTTCCAACCAGCTTGATCGTGCCGGATGCCACAGCCTCCGGTCGCTCCGTAACATCTCGCAACACGAGTACTGGCTTGCCCAAGGACGGTGCTTCTTCCTGAATTCCGCCAGAATCGGTCAGGATCAAATGCGACGCCCGCATCAAATATACGAAGTGCAGGTAGTCAACGGGTTCTATCAGCGTGATGTTCGGGCGCACACCGAATACTTCATCTATTATTTTGCGCACGTTCGGATTGGGGTGCACCGGATAGACCACCTGAACATCTGGCCGATCGGCCAGTTGTTTTAGCGCCCGGCACACATTCGCCAGTCTTCCGCCATGATTCTCACGCCGATGCCCGGTGACCAGAATCAGCCGCTTATCCGGATCAAGAAACGGAAAGGCTTCTGCCATCTGCCGCGTAAGTTTCGTGTCGTGCCGTATCCGGTCAACCATCATCAGCAAGGCATCGATCACCGTATTGCCTGTGACATGAATTCGACCCGATGGAATCCCTTCCTTGAGCAGGTTGTCCCGCGACATTTCCGTTGGCGCATAGTATTGCGTCGCCATCAGGTCAATCACCCGGCGGTTCATCTCTTCCGGCCAAGGGTGCTGCAAATCGTGGGTGCGCAGGCCTGCCTCAACATGGCCAACCGGCACATGCCGGTAGAAGGCCGCCATGCCAGCCGCCATAGCCGTTGTGGTGTCGCCGTGAACCAGCACGTAATGTGGCTTGTGTAGTTCAATCGCGTTATCGATCCCATGCAGTACCTGGCCAGTCAGCTCGCACAGCCGCTGGCCTTGTTTCATCAGGTTCAGGTCAATATCTGCATCAATATTGAAAATGCTCAGCACCTGATCGAGCATCTGGCGATGCTGTGCGGTCAGACAGACTATCGTTTTTAATTTCGGTTCGGCGCGTAATTGATGTATCAATGGAGCCATCTTGATGGCTTCGGGGCGTGTGCCAATTACAACCAGAATTTTTTTTCGCATCTGAGGATGATCAGTACCAGAAAGTTGCGCGCAGTGTCCAGCCTTGAGCACGTTGAGCATTAGAGAGTCTCAAACGATATTGCGCCGTCAGGTCAACCCAGCTGGCGGGCGCCTGATACTTGTCCTCGCGGAACCATTTGGTTAAGCTAATACCCGGCCCCAAGCCCAGTGCGGTTTGCACAGTCTCGCGATTGTCAAAATCACCCATTAACACGACGTGCGGCGTGATCACCAGATTGTCGCTCAAACTGTCCAGTTTCCATCGGTGCCCATATCTGGCTTCGAGGCTTTGAATATACCTGGCTGCGTTCACAAAATATGCCCCTTCTGTGTAAAACTGCCATGTCGACCAATTCCGGTTGGCGGAATTCAGGTCGGTTCCAGCACCCGTCGAATAGCCCGCACGCAACAGCGTGTCATTGCTGGACAGGTTGCCCATGCGGAATCTTCTTTCGGCAGTCAGAATCAGGTTTATGTCGCCGATCGGTTTATAGCGTGCGCCCACTGAACCCTGTACCGTAGATGATCCTGTCTGGCCGCCGGTTCCGTCATACAAGGTCTCATACACTTGTGTAAATAACTGGAAAAGATGGCCGTTCTGGTTGCCGAATTCCTGTGGTTTCCAGTAGGCTTCCAGACCGCCCTGCATCACATTGATGCTATTGACGGGGGAGAAGCCGCTGCTGCTTTGATAGGATGCGCTCGCCACCACGCCAAAAGAGCGATCCAATTCCTGGATCATGCGGCGAATGCCGAACACCCTGTTCTGGTCCGACTCGCTGGCAATCAGGGAACCCGATGCTCGATGCTCTTTCTCGTCGGCATCCAGAAAGTTCTTGAACCATTCAATCGCTGTTGCGTTATCCCCGATCCGCAGGGCTGCATAACCCGCGTCAGCATATTGCGCAGCACTGCCTGGCGCCGCTGTAAAGCCGCGCCTAAAGGCTTGTACTGCCTCGCGATCGTTCTTGTCTCTCATGAACGCGTAGGCTTGATCCAGATCGCCAAGCACAACGGGTTTTGTTTGCTCCAGCAATTGGTTCGCATACAAACGTTCGTCATTGTTCGATGCGGCAGCTATTGCCCATTCTGCCGCCTTGTGCGCATTTTCCTTATCCCCCAGCACAAGATGAGCATTTGCCAAGCGTAGTTGTATGGCAGTGTTCCGATCGTTTGCAAACGGGGCAAGCGCATCAAGAACTACTTTAGGTTGTCGGGATGCCAAGGCGCTGTCGGCCCATGCCATGCGGACATTGCGTTGCTGGTTTTCATCCAGCCCGGGCTGGTTGAGCGCCGCATAAAAATCATCCATTGCCGCCTGGTGGTGGTGCTGCCGCTGTGCGAGATAACCGCGCTGAACCAGAATAAGGGGTTTGTTCGGGAAACGAATCAATAAGGCATCCGCTTGCCGCTGTGCGGCATCTATTTCGCCTTTTCGGGTCTGCACATCGAGCAGCAGCAGGCCCAATTGCAAATTGTCCGGTTGCAGTTGCAGCGCCCTGATAACAGCTTGTTCGGCTATATCCGGCTTGTTCTCGGCCAAGGCGGCGTAGGCTTGGTCTGCCAACTGATATGCGGCGCCAGTCAACGGGATATCATCTGCGGCGATGGCGGAGTGAGCCAATGCAGCACAAAATAAAATTACCGGCAACCGAATGCGGCAGGCAGGGAAAACACAAATTCCAATCATGCTGTGCTCCATGGCATCGCGTGTAATCCTCCGGGCGTGGTGGGGGCTGCTTCCTGATGGTGCAAGGCCTCATCAAGCTGTTTCTGTGTAATCAAACCCCGGCCAACCAGATAGGCACCCATACGCCCATCGCGCCTGGGATCAAAGTTTTTCAGGCCGACTTCAAGATCTTGGGGCGACAGCGCCCTCATTGCCAGCAGGACATCCCCAAGCCGCCTGCGCGTCCCCAATGCCACCTGCCTGCGTGTTTCTTCGCCTATATTGTACCAATATAAGGCGTCTGCCACATCTTGCTCGCACACGACGAAATAGGCGATTTTATCTGACAGTTCAGCCTGAATTTCAGCCTGCGCCTTATCCGGCAATGGCGCGGCAACGGCAAGGTTCAGCGTCCCGCCTTCACCCTGTGCGAACGGTATCACCTTGTGGCGAATGACCTGATAGCGGGGTAAGCGTCCGGCAAATTGCTCAATCGCTTTTTGCTCCAGATGCGCGCGTGGCAGGCCGGACTGTTCGGCGATGGCATCGGCCAGCACCTCTTCGCTGATCAAGCCTGCCTCGAGCAGTAACTGTCCCAGCTTTTTGCCGCTTTGTTTTTGTGCGGTGAGCGCCTGGTCCAGATGTTCCTGGTTAATTGCCTGCCAATCTATCAACAAATCACCAAGCTGGCCACGCTGGCGTTTCAACTCTTCCACCGAAGGGTAAACATGCTGCGTCTTGTCCCAGGCGATGCGCTTGCCTGTAATTACGTGGATCAGGAATATTTTCCATGCCCTGCAGACCGAGAAAAAATTGATGACATTGCTTACCACCATGCGTGGTACGGACAACAATCCCTGTTCCACGCCGTTCAGTTTGAATACAAAATAGACTCGTTGTGCAATGCGGTTCATGAATAACCAGAAATTGATGACAAATATCTGGTATGTCACACTCTCCGGCTGTACGAACTCGGGAAAACGGACAAGTTCATATCCAGCCTCGCGTAACAGCCAGAATGCACCCAGATTAGCTGCGATGAAATAGGCGAGCAGGCCAATGAATGCGGTCACAATTCCCTTGCGGTCACGCAGGAGCAAGTAATTGGTTATCAGGTCACCCCGCCAGCCCATTTGTTGCCAGCCCTGAAAGGCGACTCCTAAAATCCAGCGGGTACGCTGGCGATAGGCCGCCCGGAAACTGCTGGGAAAATATTCGCGTGTGGCAATCATGCTCTCGATTTCAACCGTTTGTTCACGGCGGCTGAAAAAATTTTTGCGTTTGGCGTGGTAAGTTACGGGGAAGCGGACAAATATCTGCCGTGTTGCGCCCAGTTTTTTGAGCCGGTGACTCATCTCGTAGTCTTCGGTCAACGTGTCCGTATTAAACGGCATGTTGTTATTCTGTTTTGCCAGCAGGTCAATTGCGTTACGGCTGTAGCAGGTTGCGACACCAGACCCCGGAACCAGCCCGGTCATTCTTTCCCGCACGACCATTTCTTTGCAATGCCACTCACTGAAATCGTCCAGATATGTTCCGGCCACAAATTCATGCCAATCCCGTTCCAGGGAGAGCACGGGCAACTGGATCAAATCCTTGCGGTCAATCAAATGATTGAACAGGTGAAATTCGAGCGGGTGGATGATGTCTTCGCAGTCGTGCATTATCACCCCGGCAAAGCGCATCTGATTGCGCTCCTCATACAGCGCAATGGACTGGACGATCCAGTTGAGGCAATCTGCCTTGCAGGTAGGGCCATCATTCATCACGGTGGCGCGTTGCACCTTCAGCGGGTAGCGCCGTGCCATGCGGTCTGCTTCGGCCGTGGTCTCCGCATCGTTCTTATAAGTGCCGATGAAGACAACAAAGTTTTTGTATTCCAGTGTTGCCAGGGTGTTCTCGACCATCTGGGCTATGACATCATATTCCTTCCACGCCGGAACCATGATGGCGAAATATTTTTCATCCTTTTGATATAACTGCTCGATGCCTAAGGGCTGGTAGCGCGTTTTGATGGCCACCCAACGGTAGATTTCGCTAACCCAGAAATATATGTCGATAAATAAATCGTCCAGCGAACTACAGAGGATTGCGACCGCCGTGATGACGGCCAGCACATCCAGCGCATACAGGTAGTCGGCAAGAAGAAATTCATCAAACATCGGGGGCAGACTCAGGCTTTAAGATTGCGGCGACGGTAGTACTCGCGCACCGCGAGTACTGTCAGTACGGGTATGAGTAATATCACCAGTATCACAAACCAAACTTGATGGCGCTGGAAGAAAACTCTTATGCCGCGATTCTGCTCATCCAGCTGGAAATCGTTGTCCGGGTCATCCATATCCACGGCGAGTTTCACGCCCTGTGCATCCGCCACTGCCAGATTGCCAAAGGAAAGTTCGAGCGGCCCGTTAAAGCGGGGCAGCTTGCCGGTCACGGGAGCAACAAATACACCGGGTTGTTTGTCGGAATGGGCCAGTTGAAGCACAGCCAATTCACCCAAGCCTGCACTATTAAAGACCGTCTGGTCATGGCCATTGCGAATTATCAGCCGCCCGCTTGCTGTCGAAGCAAGCTCGGTTGATGGGGAGGGCTTAAGCTCAAAGGCGATAAAAGGACGTGCCGGGGTAAAGCTTGTTTTTGCATGGACGGACAAATTGAAGCCCAATGCTCCGACAGACAGCCCGCGTAAGATCGCACTTACGGCCGGGAGTGTCTGTTCAGCGTTTTCCAGGTAGCGGGAGGGTATGGCAATCTCGCTCTTGTGTGCAAGGAAAGATTCCAGCATGTAAAAATGGGTGGTGTCTTGTACATTGCTCAGTTCCAAATAGCTTGAGGGCAACAATTGAACCGGGGTGTCCTGCGACGAACCGCTGCAGTGTCCAGACTCAACACGGCGGCTTATTTCAACTTTCAATACATTGTTTGCGCGCAGGCTATACAGCGGTATTTTCGCGCTTATCCGGGTGATTTTCCCGTCCGTGCGCAATGCGGTTGCGGTTAGCAGATTGTCGTTCAACAATATGGATGCTGTGGGTGATAGGCCATCACTGCCCGGTGCGGCCATCATGCTTAATTCAAATGATTCTGGCCACTTGCCCTCGGGCAGCTCGCCAATACGGACGGGAATTTGCCATTCGGCATTTGCTGAAACATGGCGTATGGGCAGGTTTTGAGGGAGGTGAACATGGGGAGATGAGTTGCCTTTGTCTGCCAGTGGCGCTATCGCGCCCAGCGCCAATTCCTGGCCATTGGCAATTTTATGCCACGTGGTTGCAATCAGCGTCGCCCCTTTCAACATGTCCGGGCCGTCAATGGCCAATACCGGCTGCCCGGCCAGCAGGGACACACGCACATCGGCCTTGTCCAATGCAGCCTTATTCAGCCATTGGTCAGCATGGTCAAGCTGCAACTGCTGGCCGAATAATTTCTGCAAATGATGTGCATCAGGGATCTGCCGCAATGCGGCCGCCAATACCTTCCTGGCCTGGTCTGGATCGATTACGGCCTGAGCCAGTCCATTCGGCGACAACATGCGCAGAATCAGCCAGGCCCCGACATCATCTGCTTGTGCAATCTTGAAGTCGGCATGGCTCCTGGCGGCAGCAAGTAATTTTCTTAACGATGGAATTCTGTCCAGCTCGCTTGTGCTGACCATGTCTTTTGTGCTGACCATGTCGCCAGGCTGCGGAATAGCGATAAATTCCGGCTGCAAGCCATTCCCTGACATGGCTTGTGACAAACGCAGCGCAGCCTCATATTGCACCTGCGTCAATTGGCGGCTTGGCAGTAAGATGGCCGGACGGTGCGGCAGTGTCGTGAGCAGTGTCCTGACATCCCGCACAGAATCACCATCAAACGTGTAACTAATGCGTGTTGCCCTGGGGGAGATTGACAGCTCGCTTCCGCGCCCACGCTCATCCATGCAGCCGGTGACGTCAACCTGAGTGCTGAACACCACGCCCAGGTCCAGGAACCCCTCTTGGGATTTAAGGTTCTTCAGGGGCAGGGAAAGGTCAATCTCCTTGGATAATCCCGAATCCGGATTACTTCTATTGGTGGCATATTCGTTGTTTAAATACGCCAGCTTTAAGGAAAATCCGCCTTCACGATCAGATAGGGATTGGGTGAAAACTGCCACCCCATTAACCAAAATGCTGATGGCCGCTCTTTCAGGAAAAGGGTGCAGGTAAGTGCCATGAATTTCAAGGCGCGCATTTTTCAGCGCGATCCCCTGCGGAACCGGAAGAAAAAAATGCTGCTCGTGATTCCGGTTGCCCAATGAAACAGGCTCGGATATACCCAAATCACTCAGTGCCAATGTTCGTGTGGTAGGAATTTCCGGGGAGGGAGCGTGCGTGTGTTGCTTCGCAGCAAAGGAATTGCAGGCAAAGGATGCGAGCATCACAAAAATCAATCTGGTCATGATATTAATTTTCGGTTGCATGCATCCCCTTGAGGTCTGGCCTTGTTGGGGAAAGAGATCCATTAACAGGAGGATTTTTCAAAACCATGTTCGCACATGAACACACAAATCTTTTATTGTAATAAAAATACTAATTTTGCCAAATATAACATATTGTATTGCGCTTACGTGACAATTTTGTCAAAATTGCGCAGGGCGCATTATTGAACTGATGCGCTCAAAACAAGTTTGGAGTCGCCCTTGTGGCGACATAAGCGGCTTGAGCCGCAATACGAAGACCTCGCCTTTAAGCGAGGGCCGTTCACTGCATTATATTTTTAGAGGTGCCCTTGAGATGCAGCAGGTAGTGACAAGAAAAAACAAGCCTCACCCCGAGCCTCCCCTATCCAGTTCACCCACGCCGGAAAAAGATTTTTTAAGCACCCGCGAAGTCGCCAAAATTCTTTGCCTTTCGACAGGCACGGTGCAGAAGATGGTGGACAGCGGAATCCTTGAGGCATGGATAACTGCCGGCGGCCACCGCCGGATCCGCGCCGATTCGGCGCGCGCGTTTCTGGAAACAAACAAGCAAAGTAAAACCTCGCCCATGCCAGAAGCGCGCCTGTCCGTGTTAATTGCAGAAGATGACCTGACGCAACGCAGGATTTATGAAACGAGCATCAATGGCTGGGAACTGCCCATAGACCTGAAGATAGTGCCCGACGGTTTTTTTGCGCTGCTTGAGGCGGGCAGGAATGCACCGGATGTCATGGTGATCGACCTGATGATGCCGGGAATGAACGGCTTCGAACTGATCCGCCGCATCTGCTCGGATCAAACTTTCAGCAACACGGACATCATGGTCGTGACGGGCTTGCATCCGCAGGAGATCGAAGCGGAAGGCGGCTTGCCGGCGGATGTCATGATAATCGAGAAGCCCATCCCCTTTGAGGTGCTGTATGGCTTTGTGCGCGCGCGCCTTGTGGCAAAACTACGGGATCAGTTACCCAATCGAGCATGAAAGCGCATGCCTGCATAATGCGCCTGGCTTTAGCCGTTGGCCTTTCACTGTCCTCTGCCGCCTACGCCACAGATTTCACCCAACTCCCGCTTGAGCAACTGCTGGAAGTCGAAGTGTACAGTGCATCCAGGTTCTTGCAGAAATCTGCCGAGGCGCCGTCTGCAGTTACGGTCGTCACCGCTACGGACATCAAGAATTACGGGTACAGGACGCTCGCCGACATTCTCTCCAGCGTGCGGGGGTTGTATGTCACCAATGACCGCAATTACCAGTACCTTGGCACGCGCGGCTTCGGCAGATCGGGCGACTACAACACCCGAATCTTGCTGCAAGTGGATGGCTACCGGGTCAATGATGCCATTTACGACATGGCCGCCATCGGCACGGAACTCTCGCTCGACGTCGCCTTGATTGACCGGGTAGAGGTGGTGCGCGGATCGGGTTCCTCGATTTATGGCAGCAACGCTTTTTTCGGCGTCGTCAACATCATCACCAAACGCGGCAGGGATTACAACGGCTGGCAAGCCTCGGGAGAGGCTGCAAGTTTCGGCGCCGGCAAAGGAAGCCTGACCTATGGGAAAAAACCGGAAGACGGCCCCGAGATATTGCTTTCCGCATCCTCCTACAACAGCCGCGGACAAGATTTATTCTTCCCCGAATTCAATGCGCCCGCAACAAACAACGGCATCGCCCAGGGACTGGACACCGACCGCTCCTCGAATGTTTACGCCAAGCTGGCCTATAGCGGATTTACCTTTTCTACGACCTGGTCCGAGCGCATCAAGGGCATACCCACCGCCTCTTTCGGGAGCGCTTTCAACGACCCCCGCAGCCAGACAACGGATAAGCACGCCACCCTCAATCTCGGCCTGGATAAGGAACTGGGCGAAAAAACGAACCTTTCCGCCAAGGCGTATTATGGCGATTACTCCTATCGTGGTTTTTATCCCTACAACTCTCCGCCCGTCATTCTCAACCAGGATGAAACGAGGGGGCAGTGGTGGGGTGCGGAAATGAAACTTGCGGGCCATTATGGCGGGCACAGGCTGGTGGCAGGCGCGGAATACCGGGACGACTTCAATCTTCGGCAGGCCAACTTCGATATAGCGCCTTACCGGCTTTATCTGGACAACAAAAACAAAACCAGCAGAAATGGCCTCTACGTCCAGGATGAAACAGCCATCACCCAGAGAGTGCTCTTGAGCGCCGGGCTCCGTTATGACCACTATTCCACGGTAGGAAACACCGTCAACCCGCGTATCGCTCTTATCTATAACCCGGCGGAAGCCACGACCCTCAAATTCATATACGGCACGGCATTCCGTGCGCCAAATATCTACGAACTGTATTACAGCGGCCTGGGCTTCAAGGCCAACCCGGGCCTAAATTCTGAAAAAATCGCCAGCTATGAATGGGTGGCCGAGCAGCGGATTGACCGCAATTTCCGCCTCACCGCGTCAGCCTATCGCAATGAAGTCCGCAACCTCATCGATCAGGTCACCGACCCGGCGGACGGGCTTATGGTTTTCAGGAATATCGGGGCGGTCAACACGAACGGCATTGAATTCGAGGTGGAGCGCGCCTGGGAAAATGACACCCGGTTGCGTGCCAGTTATGCCTGGCAGATCAGCCGGAACCAGGGCACCGGCAATGAACTCACCAATTCGCCGAGGCATCTGGCGAAGCTCAATTTCTCGGCTCCGCTGCTGGAAGACACTTTGCGGACAGGGCTGGAGCTTCAGTACACAAGCAACCGGATAACACTGAACGGCGAAACCACTGGCGGGTATTTGATTGCCAACCTGACGCTGTCGAGCCACAAGCTTGCCAAGGGAATGGAACTTTCCGCGACTGCCTATAACTTGTTCAATAAGAAATATGCCGATCCCGGGCGGCCCGAGCATCTTCAGAATGTGATTCAACAAAACGGCAGGAGTTTGGGAGTGAAGCTTGCTTATTCATTCTGAGAGGGCTTGCTCCAAATAATGAATCCGTTGAAGGTGTTCATGCTTTGCGCGGTGCTGACCATGCCGTCATACGCTTGTGCGCAAACCGCCGCTCCCGAGGAGAGCGAGGTGAAGGCCGCATTTGTTTACAACTTCGCCAAGTTCGTTGAGTGGCCTTTGCCATCCTCCCCTGAAATCATGTTGTGCATGCTCGGTGACGGCCCGGTTGACGAGGCATTGGGAAACCTGGGCGGGAAATCTATTGGCGACAGGAAGCTTAAGGTCAAGCGTATTGCTTTCCGCAATGTTCGTGACTGCGACCTCCTTTTCGTCGGCGCTCCGGAAAAGCAGCGCCTCGAACAAATTCTGGATGCCGCCAGGGAAGCGGGAGTTCTGACAATAGGGGACGCGCCAGGATTGGCCCAGCAAGGTGTCATGCTCAACTTTTACCTGCTGGATAACAAGGTTCGCTTTGAGATCAACCTTGAGGCCGCCAACCATGCAGGAGTCAAGATCAGCTCGAAACTGATCCAACTGGGCAAGATGGTTTCCACGTCAAAATGATGCTGAAGAACACCTCGATCAAGCGCAAACTAATCCTGATCAACCTGATCACGGTTGGCGTGGCGCTGGTTCTTATAGCAACAGCCGCAATCGTCGGCCAGGTGCAGGCGCTCAGGCATTCCTTGCTGCATGACCTGCATCTCCAGTCAAAGATCATCGCCAGCAACGGCGCCGCTTCGCTGGTGTTCAACGACCATAAGGCCGCAACGGAAATCCTTTCTGCGCTGAATACTTCGCCCAACATTGTATATGCGGCCATTTACACCCCGAATGGCGCTGAATTCGCGGCATACCGGCGCAATGGAACAGGCGTGCGCACCTTACAGGACGGAATGAGAAAAGAGGAAAACTTTGCCAGCAGGGAACGCGTGGGCGTGACCCAGCCCATCAACCTGTCGGGCGAGAATGTCGGCGCGATATTCATCGAATCCGACCTCGAGCAGATCAACTCGCTGGTGCGTCACCAGGCGCTGCTGGTGATAACCGTTTTGCTGGCGGTGTTTGGTGTGGTGTTCCTGTTGTTGCACAAGCTGCAGAAAGGGATTGTCGATCCTTTGCTGGGCCTGGCACAGCTCATGCACCGGGTTTCGCAGGACAGGTCCTACTCGGTGCGGGCAAAATTCTCGGGGCGGGATGAAATCGGCTTGTTGGCCGGATGCTTCAACGACATGCTTGCGCAAATCGAAAAGCATGACGGGGAACTGGAGCGGCACCGCCTGGAGCTGGAACAGCTTGTCGGCCAAAGGACGGTTCAATTGGAGCAGGAGTTGCGGGAGCGTATAAGGGTCGAGCAAGAACTCAAGCACAGCAACAAGGAATTGCAGCTCGCCGCCACGGTATTGAACACAGTGGACGAAGCGGTGCTGGTGACCGACCAGGATAACCTGATCATCATGACCAACCCGGCTTTCAGCGGCATCACCGGATACTCGCCCGACGAGGTGCTGGGCAAGAACCCGCACATGCTTTCTTCCGGAATGCAGTCACCGGATTTTTACGGCGAGATGTGGAAAACATTATCCGCTGCGGGCAGCTGGCAGGGAGAAATATGGAACCGCCGCAAGAATGGTGAATTGTATGTCGAGTGTCTTTCCATCAAGCAGGTGTGCGATAACAAGGGCAATGCCACCCACTACGTTGCCGTTTTCTCCGACGTCACAGACCGCAAACAGGCCGAGAAGAAATTGCGTGCAAGCAATGCAAACCTGAACGCCATGCTCGACAACTCACCCTACCTGATGTGGCTGAAAGACACGGACGGCCGTTTCATAAAAGTGAACCGGCCATTCTTCAATACGACCGGGCTGAAGCGGATACAGGACGTGTTGGGCAGGACCGACCTCGATTTGTGGCCGGAAGAAATGGCGGAAAAATACCGTGCCGACGATGCCGAGGTCATGTCTACACGCCAGCAGAAACTGACCGAAGAAATGTCCGTCATGGAAAATGGCGAGGTGCATTGGGTGGAGACATTCAAGGCGCCCATCCTGGATGAGAACGGCCAAGTGCTCGGCACCACCGGCTTTGCGCGGGACATCACCGAGCACAGACAGCACATAGACGGGCTGCGCAAGGCCCAGGAGCTGGCCGAAGAAATAGCTGCGGCCAAATCCAACTTTCTCTCCAACATGAGCCATGAAATCCGCACGCCGATGAATGCCATCATCGGGCTGTCGCAACTTGCGCTCAACCAGCCTACCCCTCCCGGGGTGCGAAGCTATCTGGAGAAGATATTCAATTCCTCCCACAGTCTTCTGGGCATCCTCAACGATATTCTCGACCTATCCAAGATCGAAGCCAGGCACATGACCATCGAGCACGGCAACTTCGACCTGGACATTGTGCTGGGAAATCTCGATGACCTGTTCGCGGTGTCTGCCGGAGACAAACACCTCGACTTCCGCATCGAAGTCTCACCCGATGTTCCGCGCGGCCTGGTCGGCGATGCGCTGCGGCTGAAACAGGTGCTGTCCAACCTGTTGGGCAATGCCATCAAGTTTACTGAACGCGGGAAGGTCACACTCAAGATAAGCGTCCAGGAAACCGGCAACAGGCATGGCAAAGCCACCCATAACGATGCGTCTCGTCATGACCGTTTCCCTCTCCTCAACCCTGATGGAACAACCAGCCATTCGACCAAGCCCGCAAGCGTGCCAGTCGCCGGCTGTCTCCCGCCCGCGGGAGAGGGGGCAAACGAATCGCTACGCGGACCTCGCTCTGGCGGGCAGGCCACGCTCCTGTTCAGCGTGGAGGATACCGGCATCGGCATCGCGAAAGAAGACATGCCGAAACTGTTCCAGCCGTTCAGCCAGGTAGATGGTTCCATCTCGCGCCGTTTCGGCGGGACCGGGCTCGGGCTTGCCATCAGCCACAACCTGCTGCAATTGATGGGAAGCAAATTCACTGTCGGAAGCGTATCGGGCAAGGGCTCGACCTTCAGCTTTGAACTCGTTCTTGGCACAAACCCCGACGCTATACGCAGCAAGATTACCCGGGGCAAAGATAAATGGAAAGCCGGCTCGCTCTCTTCCGAGTTGCGCGGTCGCGGCCAGCCTCTGGCAGGCGCCCGCATCCTGGTGGCGGAAGACGATGCCACCAACCGGCAGGTAGTGCGGGAATTCCTCGAGTTATCCGGCATCACGGTGGCGCTCGCCGGCAACGGCAAGGAGGCGCTGGAGCTGCTGGATAAAGGCCGGTTCGATGCGGTGCTGATGGACGTACACATGCCCGTCATGAATGGAGTCGAGGCCGTCCGGCACATTCGCGCGCAGCCCCGCTTTGCGCATCTCACCATCATTGCGCTGACAGCGGGCATCTCCGGTGAAGAGCGTGATACCTGCCTTGCCAGCGGCATGAATGACTTCATAGCCAAACCCATCCAACCTGAGGAGTTGATTGCCAAGCTCTTGCGCTGGGTGAAGCACGGCGAGGAAACCGCAATGGCGTCCGGAACCGGCTCGCCAGGAACTGCGCTGCCAGAGCATGTTCCACTACAGACGGAAAGCAATCCGGACCTGGGCAACCTGCCGGGCTTCGAACTGGGCAATATCCTGAAGATGTTGAAGGGCAACCAGCAACAGTTGGTAGAGCTGCTGCGCTTCTTCATGGATGACTGGGCTAATGTGCCCATCGCCGTGATCGAAACAAAAGCGATGGCAGGCGACCTCCGCGCGGCATGGGAGCTGGTTCACAAACTCACGGGCGCAGCGGTCAACCTGGGAGCCATGAGCCTGCATGCGGCGGCCAGGCAATTGGAGAGCGAACTCAAGGCAGGCCGATACGACCCGGCCATATTTGCCGCTTTCCATGATGAGTTTAACCGGACAATGTCGGTTATTGCCGGACTGCGCCTGCCTGGAGAACAAGTGCCGGACTCCAGAGGCAGCGCTGGGGCGCCCAAGTGAGCCGCATTGAAACATCGTTATGTCCCTCACCCTCAATCCCTCTGATGGAACTACTGACGGGACAACTAGCCCGAAGGGAGAGGGAAGGCAAGCCCTTCTCCCTCCGGGACTGCGGAAGGGACGCTGCATGGCAGCGGGGCATCCACCGGCGTACCTCTTGCGGGTGAAGGGGTGGGGATGAGGGAGCGCACTGTCATCATTCATGCGAATCCCAATAGTGTCGTGATTTATGTAAAGTTCAATAAGGAATTTTAATGAGCCAAAAACAGCAACGCCAAACAGCCTTGATCCTTAGCCGGCCCTGGGACAGGATGCGCCTCGACAGGGTGCTGCCGTGGCTGGTACTGGCCGTCTCGCTGGCCATTACTCACCAATTGTGGCAGGGCGCGCAAACACATGCCGAGCATGAGTTGCAATCCCGTTTCGATTACCTGGAGCGCGAAGCCAACGAGCTTATCAAGCAGCGCATGAAGGTGTATGAACAGGTGCTGCACGGGGCGCGGGGCTTATTTTATGCTTCAACGGGCGTAGGGCGCCGCGAATTCAGCGCCTTTGTCAAGGAACAGCATCTCGATGAAAACTATCCAGGCATTCAGGGTTTGTGCTTTTCGGCGATCGTCCCGCCGGAGCAGAAAAACCAGCACATCGCCGCCATCCGCAAGCAAGGTTTTCCCGCATACGCCATCTGGCCAGAGGGTGAGCGCGATATCTACACCCCAGCCATTTACCTCGAGCCGTTCTCCGGGCGCAACCAGCGTGCCTTTGGTTTTGATAACTATGCCGATCCGGTGCGCCGTGCCGCCATGGAGCAGGCGCGCGATTCCGGCAATGCCGCCCTCTCCGGCAAGGTGACGCTGCTGCATGAAGACAAAAATACGCAACAGGCCGGGTTTCGCATGTATCTGCCCGTCTATAAGAACGGCGCCCCGCACGACACCCTTGCCGGCCGGCGTGCCAGCATCATCGGCTGGGTCTATGCGCCATTCGCCATGAATGACCTGATGGCCGGCATCCTCGGCGCATATGCTGCAAATGCTGATATCCAAATTTTTGACGGGGAAGAATTGTCGGACAGGAATCTGATGTACGACGGCTCTCGCCGCACCGGCAGCAAGCCATCGGGCTCGCGCTTCCTGGCTATCCGGCGAATCAGGATAGCCGGCCATACATGGACGGTAGCGGCTTACTCCCTGCCCGGCTTTGAAGCCCAACTGGACAAGGATAAACCGCAGTTCATCGCCAATGCGGGTATCGGTGCAAGTCTGCTGCTGGCACTGCTCGCCTGGCTGCTGGCGACAAGCCGTAAACGCGCCCTCGATGCGGCAGAAAAAATGAACCGCGAACTGATCGGAAGCGAGGCGCGCTTCCGGGCTTTTTCCGACAACCTGCCGGCGGCGGTTTACCTGAAGGATAGGGATGGACGCCATATCATGGTGAACCGGTATTTCGAACAGATTATAGATAAGCCACAGGCCGGGATTCTTGGCAAGGCAGTGTTTGACCTCTTCCCGGCAGAAACTGCCCGCGCATTCGCGGCTAATGACCGCAAAACGCTCGAATCGAAACAGGCGTCCACCCATGAGGAGAGCGTATATGTGGATGGCCGGGAACGCATCTACCAGTCAATAAAATTTCCCATCATCGGGGATAATGGGGAAGTTCTGGGCACCGGCGGCATCTCCATAGACATCACCGACCGCAAGCAGGCCGAGGATTTGCTGCACACCCTTCATACGGCAATCAAGCAAAGCCCCACCTCGATAGTCATCGCCGACCAGGATGGCATCATTCAGTATGTCAATCCATACTTCACGGAAGTTACGGGTTATACCTCCGCTGAAGTGATCGGGCAAAACCCGCGCATTCTCCAGTCAGGGCAAACCACGAAAGAAACCTATCTGGAATTGTGGGGCAAGATTACCAGCGACCAAGTGTGGCATGGTGAGCTTCTCAATAAACGCAAGAACGGAGAGCTTTATTGGGAAGACGCCCACATTGCTCCCGTAAAAAATCCGGCAGGCATCGTTACGCACTACGTCGCCATAAAGGTTGACATCACCAAACGCAAGCAGGCCGAGAAAGAAATCGAATTCAAGAACACCCTGCTGTCCACGCTCAACGAGCATTCTCCCGATGGGATGCTGGTCGTTGATGAAAACGAAAAGATACTGTTTGCCAACAAACAGTTTACAGACATGTGGGGTATTGCGTCGGATGTGATGGATACCAGGCTCGATGACCTCGTATTGAAGTCGGTGCTGGACAAACTTGCAGACCCTCGGCAGCTGCTCAAGAAAATGGAATATCTGGGCACGCACCGTCAAGAAACAACCATGGATGAGTTGCCGTTAAGAGACGGCAGAACCATTGATTGTTACTCCACGCCCATAATAGGCTCCGACGCGAAATACTATGGGCGGGTGAGGTATTTGCGCGACATCACCGGGCGCAAGCAGGCGGAAGAAGCACTGCGTGCCAGCGAGGAACGCTGGCGCTTTGCGCTGGAAGGCGCAGGCGACGGGATATGGGAATGGAATCTCCAAACCGGTGAAATGATCATTTCCAAGGCTGGCAAGGCAATGTTTGGTTTCGCCGAAGACGAAACAGGCAACGACATAAGCGAGTGGCAAGCGCGTATCCATCCGGAAGACAGGGCGCGCCTGATGGAAGATACTCTCGCCTATTTACACAGCAAAGACGCCAAATTTTCCACAGAATACCGGCTGCGCTGCAAAGATGGTTCATGGAGATGGACTTACGTGCGCGGCATGGCGACGAGCCGCGCCGCCAACGGCCATGTATTGCGCATGATCGGCACGCACTCGGACATCACCTGGCGCAAGCAGGCCGAGAAAAAACTGCGCACAAGCGAGGCAAACCTGAATGCCATACTCGACAACTCACCCTACCTGATATGGCTGAAAGACACGGATGGCCGTTTCATCAAGGTGAACCAGCCATTCTTCAAAACGACCGGATTAAAACAGATGCAAGACGTGCTGGGCAAGACCGACTTCGATTTATGGCCGAAAGAGATGGCGGAAAAATACCGTGCCGACGATGCCGAAGTCATGTCTGCACGCCAGCAGAAACTGGTTGAGGAAATGTCCATCATGGAAAATGGCAAGATGCAATGGGTGGAAACCTTCAAGGTGCCCATCCTGGACGATAAAGGCCAAGTGCTCGGCACCACCGGCTTTGCGCAAAACATCACCATGCGAAAGAATGCGGAAGACCGGATACGGCGCCTCGCAAATTACGACTCGCTTACCGACCTGCCCAACCGGACGCTGCTCGGCGACCGCCTCCAGCAGGCGCTCGTCACAGCCAGGCGGGACAAGGCACGCATGGCGCTGATGTTTCTCGACCTCGACCAGTTCAAGCCGATCAACGACACGCTCGGCCACGCCGTGGGCGATCTGCTGCTCAAGGAAGCGGCGAAACGCATGCAGGATTGCGTGCGCGAATCAGACACTGTGGCCCGAATGGGCGGCGATGAATTCATTGTGCTGTTGCCGAGCATTGAAACGGAACAGGATGCGATGGTGGTAGCGGAGAAGATACGCCTTGCCCTCTGCCAGCCCTTCGAACTGGCCGGTGAAAACCTGCGCATTTCCTCAAGCATAGGGATTGCCGTCTATCCCGAGCACGGCAGCGAAGAGGAAATGCTGCTCAGGAATGCCGACGACGCCATGTACTGCGCCAAGAAAAGCGGGCGCAACACCGTGCAAATATTTCGGGCGCCGGAAAACAGCGAGTGAAGCAGGCCACTCCCGATTGGACAGTGGCGGGATATCCCCGAGTTGAATTTTACGTCACCCTGGTTGTGCTGAGCCGCTTAAGTTAAAAAGTAGCGCCTGTCAGGTCAAGAGCTTGTCCGTAAATAGTGTTCCGGCGCTTAAACAGTATTGCTGCCGCCATTCCGTGCGGATGAGTCCGCAGTTATTTACGGACAAGTTCTAAGCCGGACTGTTACAAATAATTACTTCCCGGCCACATCCTGCGGCGTCGCAGCGCAAGGCATTACCCGTGTCGCCCCAGTCGCCCAGCACCCAACGTTCGCAATCATGCCCATCCACCCTGTGCATGTGGCGCCCGGGCCGATGGGTGTGGCCGTGGATCAGGCGCGGGTAGCCGTGCTCGCGCAGCAGGTTTGCCGTTGCCGCATCGTTTACGTCCATGATGCCGCCGTCTTTGCGCAGCTTCTCGTTTTCGCTGCGTGCGCGCAATTGCCCGATGAAAGCCCTGCGTTGTGCCAGCGGTTGCGCAAGAAACTCTTGCTGCCAGGCCGGTTCACGCACCTGGCTGCGATAGCTCTGGTAGGCGGCATCCCCCGTGCACAGCGCGTCGCCGTGAGTGAGCAGCGTCGGCGTGCCATACAGGCCGAGCAGCGCCGGGTCGGGCAACAATGTGGCGCCGCTGGCTTGTTCCAGCGCTTTTCCCATCAGCAGGTCGCGGTTGCCGTGCATGAGGAAGACGCGGGTGCCGCCTGCGGACAAGGCGCGCAATGCACAGGTGATTTGCCGGTGGAAAGGCGCGTCGAGATCGTCGTCTCCCGCCCACGACTCAAACAGGTCGCCGAGGATGTACAGAGCCTCTGCCCGGGGGGCGGTGTATTGCATGAAGTGCAGGAACACCCGCGCAGTGTGCGGCTGTTTGGCGCAGAGATGCAGGTCGGAGATAAAAAGACTGTGCGGCATGACAGCAGGATCGAGGATCGAGGATCGAGGACTGAGCGGCGTGGCGGTCTTGCTGAATCCTGAATCCCCGTCCCCGGCTTACTGCACCACTTCGGCCTTGGTGATGATAACGTCTGCCATCGGTACGTCCTGAAATCCGCTGCGGTTGCCGGTCTTGACCTGGCGAATCGCATCCACCACCTCCTTGCCTTCCACCACCTTGCCGAACACGCAGTAACCATAACCCTGGTTATTGGAGGCGGTGTAGTTGAGGAAGCCGTTGTCTTTCACGTTAATGAAGAACTGTGCCGTGGCGGAATGCGGATCGTTGGTGCGCGCCATGGCGATGGTGTAATTGTCATTCGTCAGGCCGTTTGCCGCTTCGTTCTGGATCGCTGCCCTGGTCGGCTTTTGTTTCATGCCGGGCTCGAAACCGCCGCCCTGGATCATGAAGCCGTCGATCACGCGGTGGAAAATGGTGCCGTCATAGAAACCGCTGCTCACATAGTCGAGGAAGTTCCTGACCGTTTCCGGTGCTTTTCCGGCATCCAGTTCGATCGTGATATTGCCGTGGTTGGTTTGGAGTTTGACCATGTTGTGTTTTCCTTTATTTGCGGATGGTTGAGAATGGGTTTCGGCCTGCGCGTTAAAGCACAGCAGGCAACCGAGTATCAGCGTGGAGAAGCCTTTCAGCAGGTTCATGCAGCCCCCTCGTAAACAATCTGCCAGCGGTTGTCGCGCTTCATCCAGTACTGGCGTTTTTTCATGCGGTTAGCCAGGTTGCTGCTGGCGTAATCCTGTTCGAAGTTGACCACCACCAGATCGGGCTGGTTTGGATAGGCAAACATGCTGATGTTGGAAAGGCTCACCTTGATCCATGACTTGCCCGCGTTCACCTGCTTTTTTTGTTGTGACCAGGAAGAAAGATTTGCGCCGTTGCTGGAGAAGTTATGCGCATAGTGCTTGAGGTAATCGCCGGTATTGAGGCTGGCCCAGTCCTTGCGCCATTGCTCAATACTATGCAGCAGGTCGGAGCGGTCGGTTTTGTTCTTCTCGTCGCTCCAGTCCATCTGGTTGGTGATGATGACCGGAGTGACGCCAATCTGCAACACCTTGCCGAGGCTTTCCAGGTCTTCGTTGGACAGCACCACGCAGCCGTTGCTGGAGCGGGGCGGGCGGCTATAGGTGTTGCTCGGCGTGCCGTGCAGCCAGATGCCGTGGCCGTCGCGCCCTTGCTTGCGGTCCCATTCGTTGGGGTAGCTTAACGGGTAGGCGCCGATGCCGAAGAAGTCGGTGAGTTTGCTCTTGGGCAGGCTGGCATTGACAAAATACACGCCGAGCGGGGTTTTCTGATCCCCCTCCGAAGCTTTCTCGGAGCCTTTCTTGCCGGTGCTGATATAGAAATCTGCCACATAGCGCGGCTCGCCATCGACGTTCTCATACAGGTAGAGCGTGGATTTGCTGGTGTCCACCACGATGGCGTGGCGCTGCTGCGCATCGAGCTGCCACAGGAATTTCGGCACGAGGGCAGCGGGCGACTGTTCCTGGAAGCGATGCAGGCGCACGCGCGCTTCATCGCGAAAATCCTCCATACGCTCCGCCGCATTCGGCGCATTGCCGAAAGTGCTGAGCGGATGCGCGCGCGCAAGCAGCAAGTCGCCCTTTACCAGTTGCGCGAGCTTGAAGTTGGGGTTGATCTTGAGCAGCGAGTCCACTTCGTTCAGCGCGGTATCCAGCCTGTTGTTGGACACCGACAGCATGCTTTCCACCAGCAACGCTTCCATGCTGTGCGAATTCGATGCGCTGACGCGCTCCCCGGCATACGCCGTACTGAGCATTGGCGCCAGGGCAATCAACATGAGGAAAATACGCATGGCGTTATTTTCCGGAGAGTTCTTCCCGGATCAGCCAGTTGTTGCCGGACTTCACCAGCACCAGCGTTTTCCCCGTGGAGTTCTTCAGGTGGCTGGCGCGGTAGGATTGCTTGAAAGTCACACTGGCGTGGCTGTCATCGATAATATTGGCCCGGGGGTTGCTGATGGTCACGTGGATGTGTTTGGGCTTGTTGATGCGCTCGTGGCGCTGCGCCTCCCACTCCTTGCGGCCAATGCCGCCCGGTGTCTTGAAGTCTTCGGCATAGAACGCAAGGTAATGCTTCACGTTTTTGGATGACCATGCGGCAGCCCAGTCGCGAACCATTTTCAGCACGTCTTCAACGTTGCCGGCAGGGGATTTCGCAACCGCCGGTTTGGCCGGTGTTGCCGGATTGGGCGCGGCTGTGGTCACGACCGCCTTGTCGGGGGCGGGCGGCGCCGTACGCGCGGCATCAGGAGCGGGTGGCGGTGTGCCGGTAGCTGCCGTTGTTGCGGGCTGTGGCTTGGCCGTGCCTGTAACGCCGGCAGCGTCGGCAAGCAAGGCTTTGTTGGGCTTGCCGCCTTTGGCTGTGCCGGTGAACAGATCCTTTATCAGGGCCAGCTTGGTTTGCGTGCTGGTGTTGCTGCGGTCCAGTTGCAATGCGCGGTCATAAGCCTGGCTTGCCATCTTGGCGTAGATGTCGCCCAGATTCTCATGCGCGGTGGCATAGCTCGGGTGGGTGCGGATCGCCATTTCCAGCGCGATCTTGGCCTTATCATACTGGCCCTGGCCGGCGTACAGTACGGCAAGGTTGTTATAGGGTTCGGGCAACTCCGGGTAGTCTTCGGTCAGCTCGGAGAAGATGCGGATGGCGTCATTGCTCTTGCCCTGCTCGGTGAGGATCAGCCCTTTCAGGAAACGCCCCTGCGCATCCTTGGGTTTGCCTGCCAGGTAAGTGTTGATGCGCCCCAGCGCTTGCTCGTGTTGCCCCTGCTTGAATAGTTTATTGATGTCCTGGATTTCATCGGCGTGCGCCGCGATGCTGAAACAGAGCAACAACGCGCCGCCGCACAGCGCCGCACGTTGGCAAAAAAGATTAAGCATGTTCATAAAGTAGTGTTTCCCGATAGGTTTGGTAAAGCATATCCGGCTGTGTTCCCAAAAGTGGGCTGGATTCTACCAAATAAGCGTGTGTATTTCACGGTGTATTGCAGGCAGCCGTCTGGATGCGAGGATTTTCGGGTAAAATCGGCCCCCTTGTGATCTTTATCGAAAGAGCCGTCGAACAATGAGCAGCAATACACAAGCTCCCGTCTCGCACTTCATCCGCACTATTATCGAAGCAGACCTGACGGGCGGCAAGCACACCGGTATCGTCACCCGCTTTCCACCTGAGCCGAACGGCTACCTGCACGTCGGCCACGCCAAATCCATCTGCCTGAATTTCGGCCTGGCGCAGGATTACCACGGCAAGTGCAACCTGCGTTTCGACGACACCAACCCGGAAAAAGAGAGCGCGGAATACGCGCGCTCCATCCAGGACGACGTGCGCTGGCTGGGCTTCCAGTGGGACGGTGAAGTGCGCTGGGCCTCGGATTACTTCGATGCGTTGTACGGCTTCGCGGTGGAACTCATCAACAAGGGACTGGCCTATGTGGACGACCTCACGCCGGAGCAGATGCGCGAATATCGCGGCACACTCACGCAACCGGGCAAGAACAGCCCGAACCGCGACCGCCCGGCAAAAGAGAATCTCGACCTGTTCGCGCGCATGAAGAACGGCGAGTTCGCCGATGGCAGCATGGTGTTGCGCGCCAGGATCGACATGGCTTCACCCAATATGAACCTGCGCGATCCGGCGATTTATCGCATTCGCCGCGCGCACCACATCCGCACCGGAGACAAGTGGTGCATCTACCCGATGTACGACTACTGCCACTGCATCTCCGACGCGCTGGAAGGCATCACCCATTCCATCTGCACGCTGGAGTTCGAAGACCACCGCCCGCTGTACGACTGGGTGCTCGACAACATCACCGTCCCCTGCCATCCGCGCCAATACGAATTCTCGCGGCTGGAGCTGCACTACACCATCACCAGCAAGCGCAAGCTGCTGCAACTGGTGAACGAGAAGCACGTGAGCGGCTGGGACGACCCGCGCATGCCCACGATCTCCGGCATGAGGCGGCGCGGCTATACGCCGGAAGGCATCCGCGAATTCGCCAAGCGCATCGGCGTGTCCAAGAGCGAGAACAGCGTGGACATGGCGATCATGGAAGGCGCGATCCGCGAAGACCTGGAGGCGCGCGCGCCGCGCGTGATGGCGATCATCAACCCGCTCAAGGTGACCATCACCAACTTCGACGGCGCGCAAACGCGCGAAGCGGACTTCCACCCCAACCGGCCCGAGCTGGGGAAGCGTGTCGTGCCGTTCGGCAAGGAGCTGTTCATCGAGGCCGACGACTTCGCCGAAGCGCCGCCCTCCGGCTGGAAACGCCTGACGTTGGGCGGCGAAGTGCGTTTGCGCCACAGCTATGTGATGCGCTGCGATGAAGCGATAAAGGACGCTTCCGGCAAAGTCGTCGAGCTGCGTTGCAGCATCGACCACGGCACGCTGGGCAGGAACCCGGAAGGGCGCAAGGTCAAGGGTGTGATTCATTTCCTGTCGCGCGAACATGCGCTGCCTGCCGAGATACGCCTGTACGACCGCTTGTTCACCGTGCCGGAACCGGATGCCGACAGGGAGGTGGATTTTTGCACCTATCTCAATCCTGCTTCGCTCACCGTGGTGCAGGGCTGGGTCGAGGCGTGCGTGAAAGACGCCGCTCCCGAGACGCGCTACCAGTTCGAGCGCCTCGGCTATTTCTGCGCGGACAGGCGCGAGCACCAGCCGGGCGGCAAGCTGGTGTTCAACCGCACCGTGACGTTGAAGGATTCCTGGGCGAAAGAACAGGGTTAGAAACACCTTTTAAGGAGGCGGCTATGTACAAGCGAATTGCAGTGGCAATTGATGGCAGCAAGACTTCTGATGCGGCGCTGGGCGAGGCGGTCAGGCTGGCGCGCGAAATGGGCGCAGCCCTGTTGCTGCTGCATGTGTGCGAAGAAATGCCGGTCATGTGGGAGCCGGATGGCATGAGCGTGATCCCGATGGAGGACATCAGGAATGCGATTCTCGGCGCGGGCAAGGCATTGCTGGAGAAGCACCGTGAACAGCTTGCCGGACAAGGCGTGGCAGTGGAAACCAGTCTGGTGGAGACCTATGATGGCCGCGTAGGCAGCGTCATTTCAGGGGAAGCGCGCAAGTGGAATGCGGATCTGCTGGTAGTGGGCACGCACGGGCGCACGGGCATAGACCACTTGCTGATGGGCAGCGTGGCCGAGGGTGTAAGCCGCACCGCGCCCATGCCGGTACTGCTGGTGCGCGCAGAAAATTAATGATTCTGGAAGATTGCTGTTTTAAAGACTGTTAAATGCTGAAAATCTACAACACCCTCGCCCGCGACAAGCAGGATTTCGTTCCCATCGAGCCGAACACCGTGCGCATGTATGTGTGCGGCATGACGGTGTACGACTACTGCCACCTCGGCCATGCGCGCGTGATGGTGGTGTTCGACATGGTGTACCGCTGGCTCAAGGCTTCCGGTTTCGATGTGACCTACGTGCGCAACATCACCGACATCGACGACAAGATCATCAAGCGCGCGGCGGAAAACGGCGAATCCATTCACTCCTTGACGCGGCGCTTCATCGGCTTCATGCATGAGGACGAGCGCGCGCTGGGCGTGTTGCAGCCCGACCTTGAGCCGCGCGCCACGCAATATGTGCCGCAGATGCTGGACCTGATCTCCAGGCTGGAAGCCAATGGCTTGGCCTACCGCGCCGCCGACGGCGACGTGAACTATGCGGTGCGCAAATTTTCCGGTTACGGAAAATTGTCCGGCAAATCGCTGGAGGACTTGCGCGCCGGTGAGCGCGTGGAGGTAAATGACGGCAAGAACGACCCGCTCGACTTCGTGCTGTGGAAACACGCCCGGGATGAAGAAGCGGAAGAAGTGAAATGGGATTCGCCCTGGGGGCAGGGACGCCCCGGCTGGCACATCGAATGCTCGGCGATGGGCACGGAAATTCTGGGCAAGCATTTCGACATCCACGGCGGCGGCGCGGACTTGCAGTTTCCGCACCATGAAAACGAAATCGCGCAGAGCGAGGGCGCGCACCGGTGCCGGTATGTGAACTACTGGATGCACAACGGCTTCGTGCGCGTGGACAACGAGAAGATGTCCAAGTCGCTCGGCAATTTCTTCACCATCCGCGAAGTGCTGAAAAAATACGACCCGGAAGTGGTGCGCTTCTTCATCCTGCGCGCGCACTACCGCAGCCAGTTGAACTATTCCGACGCCCACCTGGATGATGCGAAGGCGGCGCTGACGCGGTTGTATACAGCACTCAAGGGCGTTCCCCCTCCCTCAATCCCTCCCCCGGTGGGAGAGGGAAGCGGATTCCCCTCTCCCGCCGGGGGAGGGGCTAGGGGTGGGGGAACGCCTGACTGGTCCGAACCCCACGCCCAACGCTTCAAGGCCGCGATGGACGACGACTTCAATACGCCGGAAGCGGTGGCGGTGCTGTTCGATCTGGCGAATGAAGTAAACAAGACCAATGCGCCGCAACTGGCCGCGCAGCTCAAGGCGCTGGGTGCGACGCTCGGTTTGTTGCAGCGCGAGGCCACAGAGTATCTGCAAGGCGGAACGGGCGAGGGCCTGAGCGAAGCACAGATCGGCGAACAGATCGCCGCGCGCATTGCCGCGAAACAAGCCAGAAACTACGCCGAGGCCGACCGCATCCGCAAGGAATTATTGGCTGCGGGTATCGTGCTGGAAGACAGCGCGACCGGAACCACCTGGCGGCGCGCTTAGGCCGTGCGCGTTTCGCGGCCGATTTAGAGGCAAAGAGTTGTAACAACTTTCTACTATGGCATGATTGAATCGCAATGAAACTCCCAAATGGTACACAAGCTGTTGTTGACATCGAAAAGCTGAGGGATTACTGTCTAAACTCGGATCATCCTGAGGGCAGGCATAAAGCCCGGGTATTCCTGTCCACCTTGGGAATGATGCCATCCGATGCGGCGGATTTACGGCAAATCTTGCTGGATGCAGCTATCAAAGCTGAAGATGTAGTGATGTCTAGTACCGACGAATATGGTCGCCGTTATTTTATGGATCACGAGGTGATGTGGAATAACCGGGTGGCGCGAATCAGGAGTGCGTGGATTGTCCGGTCAGGTGAAAACCTCCCCCGCCTGACGACTTGTTATGTAGTGCGAGGTGAAAAATGAAATTACTCGATGTAGTAGCGCTGGTTGATGACATCCCGGAGAAAAATTTGAAGCGTGGGCAGGTTGGCACCATCGTGGAAATTCTTGCGCCTAATGTATTCGAGGTTGAGTTTTCCGATCTTGATGGGCAAGCATATGAGATTTGTGCTGTGCCAGAGTCCAACTTGATGATGTTGCGCCATCTGCCAGAGGCGATTGCAGCTTGAGCTAGCTAGCATAAGTTTTGCCCATCAATATGAACCACCAGGAGCTATTCGTCCACCTGGAAAGCGATAATTTCACTGCACAGGAGGCGTCCGAATACCTTGAGATGTCCATGACTACGTTTCGTCGTTATGTGAGCAGCGGCAAACTCAAGCCCGCCTCAACGGTCGGCAGGAACCAGATGTTCGCGGTGCAGCAACTCAAATCGTTCAAGAAGTCGTTGCGCGATGTGAGGGGTTGACATGCCATGGATAAAAAACTTTTCGCGGACTTGAAACAGAGCCTGAAAGAAGCCACGGCTACCCGCCGTGGCGAGCTTTTGCCGGGACGGGTAACGGAAATCAATGCCCCGGATGCAAAAACGATCCGCACAAAAGTTGGCCTAAGCCAAACTGAGTTCGCCCGCCTAATCGGGGTCAAGGTCGCCACTCTCAGAAATTGGGAACAGCGCCGCCGCTTTGCTGACCATCGTTGAAAAAGAACCCGACGCGGCACTAAGGGCACTGCACGCCTGATGAAACTA
>JAQTOM010000039.1:0-8811 GCA_028713345.1 Gallionellaceae bacterium
AAAAAGCGGAACGGAAATAAACGGGATGTTGAGTAGCATCTCAGTCGTCATCCCCGAATGCTTCTATCGGGGCGTCATCCCCGAATGTATTTATCGGGGATCCAGAATTTCAGTCGGTTAAAAGCTGGATTCCCGATCAGAACCGTTTCGGGAATGACGGGGGTGGAGTTCGGGAATGAGGGGGGCGGGAACGCTTCGGAAATGGCGGGTTTGATGGAGGTTGCGTAATGGATAAACAGCCTGCGGTTTATATTCTGGCGAGCGGATATAACGGCACTTTGTATATCGGGGTAACTAGCAATCTGATTCAGCGCATCTGGCAGCACAAGAATGATCTGGTCGAAGGATTTACCGAAAAATATGGTGTTCACTCTCTCGTGTATTACGAGGTGCATGAGCAGATGCTGGCAGCGATTGAACGAGAGAAGCAACTCAAGAAATGGAACAGGCAATGGAAAATAGATTTGATCGAAAAGATGAATCCGGCATGGAAGGATTTATGGGAAGAGTTGGCTTGAATCGGGGCGCCTATCCTCGGCTACCTGTCCGTCATCCCCGAATGCCTCTATCGGGGCGTCATCCCCGAATGTTTTTATCGGGGATCCATGATAGAGGTCAGTCAAAAGCTGGATTCCCGATCAGAACCGCTTCGGGAATGACGGGGTGGGATGACTTCGGGAATGACGATGCGGGGAGCCGAAGATGAACGCAACCGCCACCATCGTTTCCAAAGTCTGGAGTTTCTGCACCACGTTGCGCGACGACGGGGTGAGCTACGGCGATTATCTGGAGCAGCTTACTTATCTGATCTTTTTGAAGATGGCGGATGAATACAGCCAGCCGCCTTACAGCCGCAAGGTGGGCATCCCCGCCGCATACAACTGGCAGAGCCTGAAGGCGAAGCGCGGTGCGGAGCTGGAGGTGCATTACGTGACGCTGCTGCGCGAGCTGGGCAACAAGCCGGGCATGCTGGGGCAGATTTTCACCAAGGCGCAGAACAAGATTCAGGACCCGGCCAAGCTGTATCGCCTGATCGACATGGTGGACGACACGCAGTGGGTGACCATGGGCGCGGATGTGAAGGGCGACATCTACGAGGGGTTGCTGGAACGCAATGCCGAGGACACCAAGTCCGGCGCGGGGCAATACTTCACGCCGCGCGCCTTGATCCGGGCGATGGTGGAATGCGTGCGCCCGGAGGCTGCCAAGACCATCGCCGACCCGGCCTGCGGCACGGGCGGCTTCTTTCTCGCGGCCTATGATTTTCTGGTGACGGCGCACAAGCTGGACAAGACGCAGAAGGATTTTCTCAAGCACGAGACTTTCTACGGCAACGAGATCGTGGCGGGCACGCGCCGCCTGGCCTTGATGAATATGTTCCTGCACAACATCGGCGAGATCGACGGCGAGAGTTCAATTTCGTCCAACGATGCATTGGTGGCCGACAGCGGGAAACGCTACGACTATGTGTTGGCGAATCCGCCGTTCGGCAAGAAGAGCTCGATGAGCTTCACCAACGATGAGGGCGAGCAGGAAAAGGATGACCTGACCTACAACCGCCAGGACTTCTGGGCGACCACCTCCAACAAGCAGCTTAACTTCGTGCAGCACATCCGCACCATGCTCAAGACCACCGGACGCGCGGCGGTGGTGGTGCCGGACAACGTGCTGTTCGAGGGAGGTGCGGGCGAAACCGTGCGCAAGAAACTGCTGGAAACCACCGAGTTGCATACCATCCTGCGCCTGCCCACCGGCATCTTCTACGCCAACGGCGTGAAGGCGAACGTGCTGTTCTTCGACAACCGCGCGGCGAGCAAGGAGCCGTGGACCAAAGAGGTGTGGTTCTACGACTACCGCACGAATGTTCATCACACGCTGAAAAAGAAGCCGCTGCGCTTCGAGGATTTGCAGGAGTTTATTGCCTGCTACCACCCGGCCAACCGCCACAAGCGCAAAGAGCTATGGGATGAGCAGAGCAACCCGGAAGGGCGCTGGCGCAAATTCAGCTACGAGCAGATCATCGCGCGTGACAAAACCAGCCTGGATATTTTCTGGCTGAAGGACAAGAGCCTGGCCGATCTGGACAACCTGCCGGAGCCTGATGTGCTGGCGGGGGAAATCATCGAGAACCTTGAGGCGGGGCTGAACAGTTTCCGGGAAATCGCGGCGGCTTTGTAGCTCAATCTAATAAAAGCCTATAGTGAGTACTGCGCCGACCATTCAAAATTTTGTCATTCCCGCGCAGGCGGGAATCCAGCCAGTAAAAAGTGTTTCCTTGCGCAGCAAGGACAAATCTTGAAAGCATGATAAATAAAACCGCTGGATTCCCGCCTGCGCGGGAATGACGGCTTAATTGAAGGTTTACTCCATGTCCGTCTGGCAACAACTCTTCACCCGCCGCATGCTGATCTGCGTGTTCACCGGATTCTCTTCCGGCCTGCCGCTGTACCTGCTGTTCAACCTGTTGCCCGCCTGGCTGCGCAGCGAGCACGTCGATCTCAAGACCATCGGCCTGTTCGCGCTGATCCAGTTTCCCTACACCTGGAAATTCCTGTGGTCGCCGCTGCTCGACCGCTACGTGGCGCCCGTGCTGGGGCGGCGGCGCGGCTGGATGCTGCTTACCCAGATCGGGCTGCTGGCGGTGATCGCCGCGATGGGCGCGTTTTCGCCGCAGAGCGATTTGCGCAGCATCGCTTACATCGCCACGCTGCTCGCCTTCCTCAGCGCCACGCAGGACATCGTGCTCGACGCCTACCGCCGCGAACTGCTGGCCGATAACGAACTCGGGCTGGGCAATGCGGTGCACGTGAACGCCTACCGCATCGCCGGGCTGGTGCCGGGTTCGCTGTCGCTGATCCTCGCCGATTTTTTGCCGTGGAACATGGTGTTCGTCGCCACCGCGCTGTTCATGCTGCCCGGCATGGCGATGACGCTGCTGGTGCGGGAGCCGCACCGTGCCGCGCCGCCGAAGACCTTGCGCGAGGCGGTGGTCGAGCCGTTCCACGAATTCATCATGCGCCAGGGCTGGAACAGCGCGTTGCTGATACTCGCATTTTTATTTTTCTACAAACTCGGCGACAGCATGTGCACCGCGCTCGCCACGCCGTTCTATCTGGACATGGGCTTCAGCAAGACGCAGATCGGCCTGGTCGCCAAGAATGCCGGGCTGTGGCCCGCCGTGATCGGCGGCCTGCTCGGCGGACTGTGGATGGTGAAGATCGGCATCAACCGCGCGCTGTGGCTGTTCGGCGTGGTGCAGGTAGTGTCCATTTTCGGCTTCGCCTGGCTTGCTGCGATAGGACACCACGTGGAAATCACCAGCGTGGAACTCGCCCAGCTCGCCATCGTGATCGGCCTCGAAGCCTTCGGCGTGGGCGTCGGCACCGCCGCCTTCGTCGCCTTCATCGCGCGCAGCACCCACCCGGCCTACACCGCCACCCAGTTCGCCCTGTTCACCAGCCTCGCCGCGATGCCGCGCACTTTCGCCAATGCCGCGACCGGCTGGCTGGTGGAGATGATGGGCTGGACGGGGTTCTTCCTGCTGTGCGCAGCGCTGGCAATACCGGGGATGCTGCTGCTGTTCAAGGTGGCGCCGTGGGGTGAACCCGATAAGCAAGGATAGCTTGTATTACATTCGGCCTGCACTTCATTCCGTGTAATCGTAATCCACCGTCAGCGGCGCATGGTCGCTGAAGCGCTGTTCCTTGTAGATGCCGGTTGAGCGCGCGGTCTGCGCGATGCCCGGCGTGGCGATCTGGTAGTCAATGCGCCAGCCCACGTTCTTGGCCCAGGCCTGGCCGCGATTCGACCACCAGGTGTAGGCTGCCAGTTCGGGATGCAGTTGGCGGAACACATCCACCAAGCCGACCTCATCGAATACCTGAGTGAGCCAGGCGCGCTCTTCGGGCAGGAAGCCGGAATTCTTCCGGTTGCCGCGCCAGTTCTTCAGGTCAATTTCCTTATGCGCGATGTTCCAGTCGCCGCATAGAATCACTTCGCGTCCGCTGGCGTGTAGTTGCTTTAAATGCGGCATGAACGCCGCCATGAAACGAAACTTCACCGCCTGCCGTTCCTCGCCGCTGGAGCCGGAAGGCAGGTACAGCGATACGATGCTGAGCTGGCCGAACTGCGCTTCGAGGTATCGTCCCTCGGCATCGAACTCGGCGATGCCCAACCCTCCGATCACCGCATCCGGCTTGCGCCGGGTATAGATGCCCACGCCGCTGTAACCCTTCTTTTCGGCATAATGGAAGCAACCGTGGTAGCCGGATGGGGCGAGCATGTCCGGCGTCATGTCGGCGGCTTGCGCCTTGAGTTCCTGCACGCAGACGATGTCGGCCTGTTGCGCCAGCATCCACGGCAAGAATCCTTTGCTGGTTGCGGAGCGGATGCCGTTGAGGTTGGCGGTGATGATTTTCATAAGGCCGCTCCTGCAAGAACCGTTCCTTTAAGCGAATTGATTATCTTCCGCCAGCGCCGTCAGTTGCTCCGCCTGATGTTCCGCCATCAGCGCGTTGCACAGTTCGCTGATGTCGCCGTCCATGATGTGGTCCATCTTGTACAGGGTGAGGTTGATGCGGTGGTCGGTGACGCGGCCCTGCGGAAAGTTGTAGGTGCGGATGCGTTCGGAACGGTCGCCGCTGCCCACCAGCGATTTGCGCTCGGCGGCCAGTTTGTTGTGCGCCGCGCGCTCTTCCTTGTCCTTGATGCGCGCCGCCAGCACGGCCATCGCCTGCGCCTTGTTCTTGTGCTGCGAGCGCCCGTCCTGGCACTCCACCACGGTGCCGGTGGGCAGGTGGGTGATGCGCACCGCGGAATCGGTCTTGTTGATGTGCTGGCCGCCCGCACCCGAGGCGCGGAAGGTGTCGATGCGCAGGTCGGCGGGATTCAATATGATGTCGCTGACTTCGTCCGCTTCCGGCAGCACGGCCACGGTGCAGGCCGAGGTGTGGATGCGCCCCTGCGCTTCGGTGGCGGGAACGCGCTGCACGCGGTGCGCGCCGGACTCGAATTTCAGCACCGAGTACGCCCCGTAGCCGGCGATGCGCGCGATGATTTCCTTGAAGCCGCCCTTTTCGCCGGGACTTTCGGAGATGATCTCGACCTGCCAGCGGTTGCGCTCGGCAAAGCGCGTGTACATGCGGAACAGGTCGCCCGCAAATAATGCGGCTTCATCGCCGCCGGTTCCGGCGCGCACTTCGAGGAATACATTGCGCTCGTCGTTGGGGTCTTTCGGCAGCAACTGCTTTTGCAAATCCGTTTCGATCTGTTGCAGGCGCTCGCGCCCTTCCTTCACCTCGGCATCGGCAAATTCGCGCATCTCCGGGTCGTTGGCCATTTCCAGCGCGGTCGCGATATCCGCCGCGCAAGCCTGGTGCGCATGGTACAGCTCCACTACCGGCTCCAGCTCGGCGCGTTCGCGGTTGAGCTTGCGGAAGCTGTCCATGTCGCGCGTGGCGTCTTCGCTGTTCAGCAGGCTGTTGATCTCGTCCAGGCGCTCGCCCAGTTGGGCGAGCTTGGCGGCAATACTGGGGTTCATTCTGGGGTGTGCAGGTTGTAGATGCGGTGCATTATGTCGAGAAAGGCCTCGCGCTCGTCGGCCTGGACATTATTCAAGGCGTGGGTCGGCGCATGCAGGAATTTATTGGTCAGTCCATTGCTCAACGATTCCAGCACGTTTCCGGCATCATCGCCCTTGGCCAGCAGGCGCAGGGCTTTCTCAATCTCGTGGCGGCGGTGGCGCTCCGCGTGATTGCGCAGCGCGAGGATGGTGGGCACCACTTCGCGCGATTCCATCCAGTGGACAAAGTTTTCCACGCCCGAATCTATAATGACTTCGGCTGCCTCAACCGCTCCCTGGCGCGCATCCAGGCCATCGCGCACCACTTCGGCCAAGTCGTCCACCGTGTACAGGAATACATCGTTCAGTTCGGCAACTTCTTCTTCCACGTCGCGCGGCACGGCCAGGTCCACAATGAACAGCGGACGATATTTGCGCACCTTGAGCGCGCGCTCGACCATGCCCTTGCCCAATATCGGCAACGGGCTGGCGGTACAGGTCACGATGATGTCGTGCTGCGCCAGTTGCTCCGGCAGTTCATTCAGGGTGATGGCATGGCCGTTGATGCGGCGGGCCAGTATCTGGGCGCGTTCCAGCGTGCGGTTGGCGACGGTGATGTGCCTGGGCGACCTGGCCGCAAAATGCACCGCATTCAATTCGATCATCTCGCCTGCGCCGATGAACAGCACGCGCTGTTCGGCGATGCTGGGGAAAATGCGCTCGGCCAGCTTTACCGCAGCGGCGGCCATGGAAACCAGGTTGGCGCCGATCTCGGTCTGCGTGCGTACATCCTTGGCTACCGAGAAGGTGCGCTGGAATAACTTGTGCAGCAGGAAGCCCAGCGTGCCGGCTTGTTCCGCATAACGCACCGCCTGTTTCATTTGCCCCAGGATTTGCGGCTCGCCCAGCACCATCGAGTCCAGCCCGCTGGCAACGCGAAAGGCATGCTTCACTGCCTGCGCGTGCGGCAAGGTGTAAAGATAGGGCTCGATTTCGCGCGGTTCCATCTGGCGGTAACCGGCCAGCCAGTTGATAGCCTGTGCGGGTTCGCGGGTGTTGCAATATACCTCGGTGCGGTTGCAGGTGGAAAGGATGGTCGCTTCCTTGGCCGCACCGTGCTCAACCAGGTTGTGCAACGCCGGTTCCATTGCGTCAACGCTGAACGCAAAACGCTCCCGCACGGGGAGCGGCGCGGTCTGATGATTAATGCCAAAGGCGAATAGCTGCATGAATGCGAATGGCTGCTGGGGGTCTGAATGTGACCGGAATTATAGAGGCTCGCCGCAGTGAAAGCCAGCCAGCCGGTTTGATGGAAGGCCGCCCTGCCAAGAGACGCACAGGAATTCAACAGCCACTTCAGGTTTACAGCAGGCTATTTATTCCTGTTCTCAAGCAAATTGTGTATGAGCGGTGCAAGGATCACCTCCATCGCCATGCTCATCTTGCCGCCAGGCACCACGATGGTATTGGCGCGCGACATGAAGGAATCGTGGATCATGTTCAGCAGGTAAGGAAAATCCACACCCTTGGGGTTGCGGAAGCGGATCACCACAAAACTTTCATCCGGCGTGGGTATGTCGCGCGCGATAAAAGGATTGGAAGTATCCACCGTGGCCACGCGCTGAAAGTTGATGTCGGTATGCGAAAATTGCGGGGTGATGTGGTTGATGTAGTCCGGCATGCGGCGCAGGATGGTATCCACGGTCGCTTCGGCGGAATAACCGCGCTCTGCCTCATCGCGGTGAATCTTCTGTATCCATTCCAGATTGACGACGGGCACTACGCCGATGCTCAGGTCAACATGCCGGGCCGCATTCACGGTATCGGTCTTCACCATGCCGTGCAGGCCTTCGTAAAACAGCAAGTCAGAACCAGACTCAACATTTTCCCACGGCGTGAACTGGCCCGGCCCCAGGTTGGTTCCCAGGCGTGCATTCAGTTCCTTGGCTTCTTCTGCGCTATGGATATAGTAGCGGCGCTTGCAAGTGCCGGTCTCTCCATAAGACCTGAAGGTTTCCTCAATCTTGTCGAAGTGGTTCGCTTCCGGGCCGAAGTGACTGAAGGAATAGTCGCCCGCTTTTGCGGCCTCAGCCACGGCTGCACGGAATGCCATGCGATCCAGGCTGTGCATGCTGTCGCCTTCGATCACGGCCACCTTTACGGGGTTGCGGCGGAATTCGCGGCGAATAATATTTTCAAAAGCGCGCTTGGCGGTAGTGGTGCCGGCGCCGGATGAGCCGGTTACAACAATCACCGGGTGCTTCTTGGACATGGCAAATTCTCCTGAACAACCGTAAAAGATTTAATGTGAAACTCGCGAAGCGAGACTTTGTCCCCCTCTCCCTGCGGGGGAGGGCTGAGGCGGGGGAAACGGTCATTGCGAGTTTCATTATCTGGAGTGGCAAAGTTGCCATGACCGTTAGGCGGCAATTCTAGCAGAATGCCTCACTTTGACATAGCAACCGTGTGCGGCATTAACGATGCCGCTATAATGGCAGCCTGCCAGATCAACCAAAATCAAACAAACGACAGAAATGCCAGAAAAAAAATACGATCACGGGAAAATCGAGAAAGCCGCCCAGTCCCAATGGGAAGAACGCAAGGCTTTCCACGCCGATGATAAACCAGGCAAGCCAAAATACTATTGCCTGTCCATGTTCCCATATCCATCCGGCAAGCTGCACATGGGGCACGTGCGCAACTACACCATCGGTGATGTGCTGAGCCGCTATCACCGCATGAAGGGCTACAACGTGATGCAACCGATGGGCTGGGACGCCTTCGGCCTGCCCGCCGAGAATGCCGCGATGGCGAACAATGTGCCGCCCGCCGCCTGGACCTATTCCAACATCGACTACATGCGCACCCAGCTCAAGAGCCTGGGGCTGGGCATAGATTGGTCGCGCGAGGTCGCCACCTGCAAGCCGGACTACTACCGCTGGGAGCAGTGGCTGTTCACCAGGCTGTTCGGGAAGGGCGTCATCTACAAGAAGCTTGCCACGGTGAACTGGGATCCGGTGGATCACACCGTGCTGGCCAACGAGCAGGTGATAGACGGACGCGGCTGGCGCTCCGGCGCGCTGGTGGAGAAGCGCGAGATTCCGATGTATTTCTTCCGCATCACGCAATACGCCGATGAATTGCTGCAAGGGCTGGACACGCTCGACGGCTGGCCGGAGCAGGTGAAGACCATGCAGCGCAACTGGATCGGCAAGAGCTACGGCGTGCGCTTCGCGTTTGAAATCCCCGCC
>JAQTOM010000039.1:8911-16172 GCA_028713345.1 Gallionellaceae bacterium
TTTGCGAAGAAGTATGGAATACCGATCAAGCAGGTTATAGCGGTGAGTGGGGAAGAGGGAAGGGGGAAGGGGAAAACCTCCGAGCCCCAGTTACCCTTATCCCTTCTCCCTTCTCCCTTTTCCACGGATGGCTGGCAAGAATGGTATGCCGATAAAGAAAAAGGCGTGTGCATCAACTCCGGCAAATACGATGGCCTCAACTACGAGCAGGCCGTGGATGCCATTGCTGCCGACCTTAAGGCCAAAGGCCTGGGCGACAAGCAGGTGCAATTCCGCCTGCGCGACTGGGGCATCTCGCGCCAGCGCTACTGGGGTTGCCCGATTCCGATCATTCACTGCCCGACATGCGGCGACGTGCCGGTGCCGGATGAGCAGCTTCCCGTGGTGTTGCCGGAGGGCGTGGTACCGGACGGCGCAGGTTCGCCGCTGGCGAAAATGCCGGAGTTCTACGCATGCGCCTGCCCCAAGTGCGGCGGCAAGGCGAAGCGCGAGACCGACACCATGGATACTTTCGTCGAGTCTTCCTGGTACTACGCGCGCTACGCCAGCCCGAATTGCGCCACTGGCATGGTGGACAAGGATGCGGCGCAGCAATGGCTGCCCGTGGATCAATACATCGGCGGCATCGAGCACGCCATCCTGCATCTGCTGTATGCGCGCTTCTTCCACAAGCTGATGCGCGATGCAGGTGTGTTCTCTCCACTTCCAATTTCCCCACAGAGGGAGGAAGAGCAATCGCCCCCTCTCCCATCGGGGGAGGGTTGGGGAGGGGGAAGCAAAACCTTCGATGAACCGTTCAAGAATCTCATCACGCAGGGCATGGTGGTCGCGCCGACGTTTTACCGCGAAGGCGAGGGTGGCAAGAAGCTGTGGATCAATCCTGCCGAGGTGGACGTCGAGACCGACGCCAAGGGTCGTCCAATCGGCGCGAAGCTGCGCTCCGATGGCCGGCCGGTCATCATCGGCGGCACCGAGAAGATGTCCAAGTCGAAGAACAACGGCGTCGATCCGCAGGCGATTATTGATGCATACGGCGCGGATACCGCGCGCCTGTTCATCATGTTTGCCGCGCCGCCCGACCAGCAACTGGAGTGGTCGGATAGCGGTGTAGAGGGAGCGTATCGCTTCCTGCGGCGCATCTGGAATTTCGCAAATACATACAGTCCCAAGGGTTCCAACCAGGATCTTACGGTTAGTTGGGGTGATGCCGCCCAGTCAATCAAAGACCAGCGCCGCGAGATTCACTCTGCGCTGAAGCAGGCCAACTACGATTTTGGCAAACACCAGTTCAATACTGTCGTTTCTGCCTGCATGAAAATTCTCAATGCGCTGGAAAAAGATGCCGGCGAAGGCAAAGGGCAAGAACGCAACAATGATTGTCTGTTCGTAAGCGCCGAGGGGTTCTCGATTTTGCTGCGCCTGCTTTCACCCATCGCACCCCATATTACCCACGCCTTGTGGAAAGAGTGTGAATATGGCGATGACATTCTCGCCGCCCCGTGGCCGCAGATGGATGAAGCCGCGCTGGTGCAGGACGAAATCGAGCTGGTGATCCAGGTGAACGGCAAGCTGCGCGGCAGCCTGCGCGTGGCAAAGGATGCCGACAAGGCCACGCTGGAGCAACTGGCATTGGCGCACGAGGCAGTGCAGAAGCTGCTGGCGGGCGGGCAGGTGAAGAAAATCATCGTGGTGCCGGGACGCCTGATCAACGTGGTGATCTGACCAAAAAAATGCCGATGCGCGCAACTAATCTGCTAGTACTGATGTTCACCCTGCTGCTGGGTGCGTGCGGCTTTCATCTGCGCGGACAGGGTGCGTTTGCGCTGCCGTTCAAGACGCTCTATGTGCAATCGTCTAACAGCAATACTCCTTTCGTTGTCGAATTGAAACGCGCCATTCAGGCGAATGGCGCGCAGCTCGCCAAATCTCCCGACCAGGCGCAATTGACGCTGCATATCGTCTCCGAATTGACGGACAAGCAGATCCTTTCCTTGAGCGGCGGAGGCCGCGTACGCGAATATCGCCTGCTATACCGCGTCTCGCTGCGCGCTTATGACCAGAAGCAGCAGGACTGGATCGCTTCGGAGGAGATCGCGTTGCAGCGCGATTTCTATTATGACGACGTACAGATTCTGGCCAAGGAGCATGAGGAAGCGCTGCTTTACCAAAACATGCGCAGTGATGCGGTGCAACAGGTATTGCGCCGCCTGAACCATGCAAAACCGCCGCAACAGACCGAACCGTAACCCGCCCCCATTATGAAACTTTCCGGTGAAGACCTGCCGCGCCACCTCGCCTCGGGGCTGAAGCCGCTGTATGTCATTCACGGCGGGGCGCTGCTGCTGTCCATCGAGGCGGCCGATGCCATCCGCGCGGCGGCGCGCGCGGCAGGCTATGGCGAGCGCGAAGTGCTGACTGCCGAGCAAGGCTTCAAGTGGGCGGAGTTGCGCAACAGCGCGCAAAGCCTGTCGCTTTTCTCCTCGCGCAAGCTGGTGGAGTTGCGCATCCCGTCCGGCAAGCCGGGTGTGGAGGGCGCGCAGGCCTTGCAGGATTATTGCCAGCAACTGAACGCCGACACGGTCACGGTGGTGTCGTTGCCGCGGCTGGACAAGGCTGCCCAGGGCAGCAAGTGGTTCACCGCGCTGGAAGCGCAGGGAGTGGTCATCGCCAGCGAGGAGATTGCGCTGAATGCGCTGCCAGCCTGGATTGCGGGGCGCCTGAAGCGGCAGGGGCAATCTGCCGGTGCGGATACGCTGGCCTTTCTCGCCGAAAAAGTGGAAGGTAATTTGCTGGCGGCCTATCAGGAAATCCAGAAACTCGCCTTGCTGTTTCCTGCGGGGCCATTGTCTTTCGGGCAGGTGAAGGATGCGGTGATGGATGTGGCGCGCTATGACGTATTCAAGCTGTCCGAGGCCATGCTTGCGGGTGATACCGCGCGCTATGCGCGCATTCTCGACGGCCTGCGCGCGGAGGGTACCGCCACCGTGCTGGTCCTGTGGTCGCTGTCCGAGGATATCCGCGCGCTGGCCAAAGTATCGGGCGCCATGCAGCGCAGCGGCAATCTTGCGGGCGCGTTACGCGATGCAAAATTGTGGGGCGCGCGCCAGAAACTGGTGGAGCGCGCGGTGCGGCGCTTCAGCCCGACCATAGCCGAACGCGCGTTGCGCCAGGCCGCGCACGTGGACAAGGTGGTGAAGGGGCTGCGCCCCGGCGATGCGTGGGACGAGTTGTTGCAACTGGGCGTGCGCTGCGCACGGGCAAAGACAGTATGAACGGCACAGACGTGTTGCTGGTGCTGACCAACCTGCCGGACCGCGACAGCGCGCAGCGTGTGGCACAGGCGCTGATCGAGAATCGCGCCGCCGCCTGCGTGAATATTCTGGCGGAATGTGCCTCGGTTTATCGCTGGCAGGGCCAAGTGGAGACGGCCAGCGAAATGCCGCTGTTGATCAAGACGACGCGCGCCGCCTACCCGCGCCTTGAGGAAACCATCCGCGCGCACCATCCCTATGAACTTCCGGAAATTATCGCTGTCCCTGTTGGAGCCGGTCTTACCGGCTATTTGCAATGGGTGGCGCAGGAAACCCAAGTACCTGACGGGCATGGCAAATGCGCCGCCCCTGATGATGAAATCCGCCATGCCCGTTTCCCCCACCCCAGCCCTCCCCCGGAGGGAGAGGGGGATAAAGACTCGCTATGCGAGCACGTTAAAAATGAGAGCAACTGAGGAACCAAGAATGATGCGTTACGTATTATTGCTACTGTTGTGCCTTGCGCAATCGTCCCAAGCAGATGGGTTCTTGGGCAGTTTGCCACAGTTGGGCGGCACAAAGCAGGAAGCCTTCCTGCCCCCGGATCAGGCATTCGGGCTGGAAGTCGGTGTGCGTGATGGACGCACCCTGCTTGCCGCTTTCAAGGTTGCACCCGGTTATTATCTCTACCGCGATAAGGTCAGTTTAAGCATAAAGGGCGCTTCGGCAAAAAGCGCGGGCATCAAGATTTCCGGCATATCCATGCCGGAAGGGGAAATAAAGCACGACGCCAATTTTGGCGATACCGCGGTATTCCACCAGCCCTTCCAGGCGGAAATTACGCTGGAACGGACGGGTGGTGCGGCGCAGAATTTCACGCTGGAGGCCGGCTACCAGGGATGCAAGGATAAGAGCCTGTGTTATCCGCCGATCAACAAGTCCATCAATATTGCCCTGCCTGAAGCAGGCATAGCCGCATCCGCGAAGGCTAACCCTGCCACGGCGATTGCGCCGGGTGTGGCGCAACAGGCGCAAACCACCACGCGGCCCGCACCCGCCGACAGCGAGAATATCCAGATTGCCAAGCTGTTCAAGCAGGGCAGCTTCTGGCTCATCGTGTCGTTCTTCTTCGGCGCCGGGCTGTTGCTGGCCTTCACGCCGTGCATGTTCCCCATGATACCCATCCTGTCCGGCATCATCGTCGGGCGCGGCCACAACATCACCCACATGCACGGCTTTGTCCTGTCGCTGTCCTACGTGCTTGGCATGGCGCTGGCCTACGCCGCAGTCGGCGTGGCCGCAGGGTTGTCCGGCACGCTGCTGTCCAATGCCTTGCAGACGCCGTGGGTGCTGGGCAGTTTTGCCGGGGTGTTTGTCATCCTGTCACTGTCCATGTTCGGCTTCTACGAACTGCAATTACCCAGCGCCCTGCAAAGCAAGTTGACCAACACCAGCAACCGCCTGCATGGCGGCCACTTGAGCGGGGTCTTCGTGATGGGTGTGCTGTCCGCCATCATTGTCGGCCCGTGCGTTGCCGCCCCGCTGGCGGGAGCGCTGCTCTACATCGGGCAGACGCATGACGCCATTCTGGGCGGCACGGCGCTATTCTCGCTGGCAATGGGCATGGGGGTGCCGCTGCTGTTGATCGGCGCTTCCGCCGGAACATTGTTGCCCAAGGCGGGCGCCTGGATGGAGTCCGTCAAGAATTTCTTCGGCGTGCTGCTGCTGGCGGTTGCCATCTGGCTTGTCTCGTCACTCATCCCGGTGGGCGTGCAGATGCTGCTGTGGGCCGCGCTGCTGGTGCTTTCCGCCATTTACCTGCATGCGCTGGATGCGCTGCCGCACAACGCCGGGGGCTGGCGCAAGTTATGGAAGGGCATCGGCATCCTCGCACTGCTTCTGGGCAGCGCCTATCTCATCGGCGCGCTTTCAGGCGCGCGCGATATTCTGCGCCCACTGTCGGCAATCGGCGGCTCGCAGGCGGAAGCGCACGCGGCCTTGAAATTTGCGCGCGTAAAAAATGTGGCTGAACTGAATGAACGCATTGCCCAGGCTCGCGACAAATACGTGATGCTGGATTTCTACGCCGACTGGTGCGTGTCATGCAAGGAGATGGAGCGCTTTACCTTTGCCGATCCCAAAGTGCAGGCCAGGCTGGGGAACGCGGTGTTGTTGCAGGCCGATGTTACGGCCAACAGTGAAGAGGATAAGGCGCTGCTCCGGAAGTTCGAGCTGTTCGGCCCTCCCGCGATCCTGTTTTTTGATGCGCAGGGACGCGAGCTCGGCGAATTCCGCGTGACAGGTTTTCAGAATGCGGAGCAATTCCTGAACACTCTGGGCAATGTGCGCTTGTAACCAGCTGAACTGCCGGCAATCACCACGCCACGGGTAATGCGGGCTATGGGCGCATATCAGCCGCGCTTGTAGTCGTCGTCGAAGCGCACGATATCATCCTCGCCCAAATAACTGCCGGATTGCACTTCGATCAGGTAGAGCGGTTCCTCGCCGACATTTTCCAGGCGATGTTTCATGCCGATGGGGATGTAAGTGGATTGGTCTTCGTGCAGCATCAGTATCTTGTCGCCGCGCGTTACCTTGGCGTTGCCGGATACCACTACCCAATGCTCGGCGCGATGGTGATGCATTTGCAGCGATAGCTTGGAGCCGGGGTTTACCATGATGCGCTTGGCCTGAAAGCGTTCCCCGATATCGATCCCCTCGTAATAGCCCCATGGCCGGTAGACACGGCGGTGGACCAGATGCTCGGTGCGTTCCGCCTGCTTGAGATATTCCACCGCCTGTTTCACGTCTTGCGCAAAGTCCTTGTGCATCACCAGCACCGCATCAGAGGTTTCCACAATCACCAAATCCCGCACCCCTATGGCGGCCACCATGCGGCCTTCGGCGCGGACGTAGGTGTCGGCTGTTTCCGCGGAGAAGACGTCGCCACGCAGCACATTGCCTTGCTCGTCTTTAAGGCTGACATCGGAGAGCGATGACCAGGAGCCGATATCATTCCAGCCGATATCGACAGTGACCATGGCTGCCGCCCGTGTGTGTTCCATTACCGCATAATCAATCGAGTCCGCCGGGCAGGCGGCAAAAGCATTCTCATCCAGGCGGTGAAAATCCATGTCCCGCACACCGTGCTGCCAGGCGCGCTGCGCTGCGGCATGGATGTCCGGGTGGTAGTGTTGCAGTTCGCTTAAATATGCGGATGCCTTGAACACAAACATGCCGCTGTTCCAGAAAAATCTTCCATTATCCAGAAATTTCCTGGCGGTATCCGTATCCGGTTTTTCGACAAAGCGCGCAACTGCGAAGGTATGTTCGCCGGTTTCCAGGGCGGCTCCGCGTTCGATATAGCCAAACCCCGTGGCGGGCCTGTCGGGGGTGATACCGAAGGTCACCAGCTTATCTTGCTGCGCCAGTTCAAGGGCAGACTGGATGGCGTTGTGAAAACCCGGAATATCCTGGATCAGATGGTCAGCCGGTAGCACCAGCAATATTGCCTGATCATCCTCAGCCTGCGCGGCAAATGCGGCAACGGCAACGGCGGGCGCAGTATTACGCCCGAAGGGTTCGAGAATCAGCGACAGGGGCGTTGAGCCGATGGCGCGCAATTGTTCGGCAGCGAGAAAACGGTGTTCGTCGTTGCAAATGACTAACGGTGCGGCTATTCCCGGTAAACCTTGAAGGCGCAGCAAGGTTTCCTGGAACATGGTGTGTTCGGAAACCAAAGGCAGAAACTGCTTGGGCAACGCAGTGCGCGACATCGGCCACAAACGGCTGCCGGAACCCCCAGACAGGATAACGGGATAGAGCATAGATACTTTCAGAAAGTTGCGTAACAAAAACTTCTTGGGGTATGTGGCTTGAATTATAATCTGCAAGCTGCTGTCGGGGTATATTTAACCCGGCTACATTCAATCATTATAAGGGTGGTCTATGAATAAGGTTGCATTGGTTACCGGCATCACCGGCCAGGATGGCGCCTATCTGGCCGAATT
>JAQTOM010000111.1 GCA_028713345.1 Gallionellaceae bacterium
CCACATCTCCCGGCACCAGCTCCGTCATCGGGATATTGCGCGGCTGGCCGTCGCGCAGCACCGTCGCCCGCACCACGACGGCCTGCTTCAGGCGCTCTGCGGCACGACCGGCGCGATACTCCTGCACAAAGTCCAGTGTCACGCTCAGCAGCACGATGGCCCAAATAATAAGGAAACCGGCGACCTCGCCAGTCAGCGCGGAAACGGCACTGGCTGCCAGCAGAATTATTACCAGCGGATTTTTGAAGTGGCTCAGGTACTGGACAATCAGCGCCCGTTCGCCATGAACGCGCAGCGTGTTGGGGCCGAACCGCGCGCTTCGCGTACGTGCCTCCTGCCGCCCCAAGCCGGCCTGAGTTGCCTCCAGTTGGGACTGGAGGGCTTCGAATGGTAAATTCCAGAACAGTACATCGGGACGATCCATTGTGCTCACCTTCTTTCGGTACAGCCACGTGTACGGCAATGCCAAACCCTGAATCCAAATCCCCGCATCACCATTCTGGCGCATTGCCAATTTTAAGCTGGCATCCGGTGTGGTAAGTAACGCCTTTGGGCGCTGTACTGGATACTGCACCAAATTCACGGCATCAACCACAAGAAAATTGCCAAGGCTGGAAAGGACGGAGTTGGGTTAATATTACACACCGCTTTCCAGCCTGTGTCCCACACCCAATATTTTCATGTCCTTGCCTTATTCGCCTGCCGCCATCCAGCGCAAGGTAATCGTTGCCGCGTGCTTTGGCACTTTTCTGGAATGGTATGACTTCCTGACTTTCGCTTCGCTGGCTACCTATTTCAGCGTGCTGTTTTTTCCACCTGAGAATCCCGTCGCCGCGCTGCTGGCGAGCTTGGCCACTTTCGGCGTCGGCATGCTGGTGCGCCCGCTTGGCGCCGCAATCTTGGGCTCGCTTGCCGACAAACATGGCCGCCGCCCGGTTTTTATCGCCACGATCACGCTGATGGGGGTTGCGACATTCTGTGTCGGGCTGCTGCCGACCTATGCGCAAGTGGGTCTGCTGGCACCCGCGCTATTGCTGGTGTTGCGCCTGTTGCAGGGGTTTGCGGTGGGCGGCGAAATCGGCGGCGTGGCGGTGTATCTTACCGAGCATGCGCCGGCAAACAGGCGCGGCGCTTATACCAGCGTGCTGCAATTGATGGGGCCGCTGGGTATCATGGTTTCCATGCTGCAGGTGGTGGCGCTGCAAGCCGTGATGAGCGATGCCGACTTTCACTCCTGGGGGTGGCGCGTGCCGTTCCTGTTTTCTGCAGTGCTGCTGCTCATCTCGATCAGGAGCCGGATGAATTTGCACGAATCGCCCGTATTCCTGCGCATGAGCGAAAATCACACCGTGTCGAAAGCGCCGCTGCGCGAATGTCTTGCGGACCGCCGCACGCTGGGTCGCATGGCGCTGCTGTTTTTCTGTATCTCCGCGGGCGGTTCGCTGCTGTTTTTTTCGTCCCAGGTGTACGCCAACGTATTCCTGAAGAATGTGGTCAGGCTTGATCCCCAGCTTGCTTCAACCATCGTGATGCTGAGCACGCTGGCGCTGTTCCCATTGACCATCCTGTGCGGCTGGGTGTCGGACCGCATCGGGCGCAGGCCCGTGCTGCTGGCCGGGCTGCTGCTGGGATGCATGTCTCTCATGCCCGTGTACAACGGCTTGCTGCACTTCGGTAACCCGTCATTGGAACGTTTCAACCGCGAGGTGCCTGTCGTGCTGTACGGCAACACGCCATGCGCCTATAGCCCATTCGCGCCACCCCGTAACGATTGCGAGCGCATCCAGGAATTTCTTGCCAAACAGGGTGTTTCCCATACGCTCCAGCCCGCGCGGGATGGGCAGCAGACGGCGGTGAGCATCGGCGGTGATGCTCCGGCGGCGACTCGTCGCCCCGAAGAGCTTGCCCGGGCGCTCACGGCAAAAGGCTGGTCGGAAAAAGCCGATCCACAGCAAATCAACCGGCTCATGCTGTTCCTGCTGCTGATCGTGCCCGTCATTGCCGTGGCGCTCATCACCGGGCCGCAAACCGCCGTGCTGGCAGAACTGTTCCCTGCGCGCACGCGCTATACGGCGGCCACGCTGCCGCACAACCTCAGCGCCGGATGGATAGGCGGCTTGTCGCCCTTCATGATCACGCTGCTCAACGTGAAAGCGGGGGATGCATTATCGGGAATATGGTATCCAGTGGGGTTGCTGGCAGCAGCCTCCGTCATTGGCCTGGCTTTCCTGCCGGAGACGCGCAATGCCCCGCTTGACGGCTAAACTCATTGTGTTTAAAGGATATAGGCTATTGGATCACGCAGACAGTGTATTTTGGTGTATTGTGCTAACTCGGTATTGAGCAAACTGTTAACAACACAACCATGACCACCCCCACGCTGCGCGAAAACATACTCAATGTATTGGCGGGATCATCCAGCCAGATGCCGGTTAACCTGACCAAGCTGCAGTCGTTGATAGCGCCGAAAGTTAAATTGGCCGAACTGGTCAGCACGCTCGACGCGATGTGCCAGAGCAGCGAATTGCAGACCTGCAACGGCATCAAGGACGGGAAGGCCTATGTATCCTACTGGATATCCGGCATGATGCCGCCTGCTTGGAGTCCGCCGCGCAGGGATGCGGTGTCCGTGCAGAAACCCGCAGCAGAACTGACACGGAAAAGAAAAAAGTCTAATCCGCGTTGAGTCCTGCTTGAGCGCAGGGTTAGCCTGCTTATTCATAGTGCGTCCACATGGACGGTTCTCTACTTAAGCGCCGGCAATATCTCCGGCCAACTTCTCAAAGGGCGGTGGATTCTGAAATGGATCATTGGCAAGCACCGCGAGCAACTCTTGCGCCTTCGGCTTGAGGCCACTTGCAGCAAGCTTCTTTGCATCGTTCATTGGTGCTCCCCTTTAATCACCCGGCTCACCGTCGAATAATGTACCTCGGCACTGCGGGCAATATCCGCCATACTGTAGCAGTGTTCCAAGCAAGCTCGGTGTATCGCCGCATCACACAAAACGGAGGGTATTGTTTTGGGCTCGTGATAAATGGCCTGAGACCCTGTTAGTTTTGAGGAGAGTGCCATTTTCCGGTATCATTGCATCCCATGATCAAATACATCTTCATTACTGGCGGCGTTGTATCTTCCCTGGGTAAAGGAATCGCCGCTGCCTCCCTCGCTGCGATCCTTGAATCGCGCGGCCTCAAAGTAACGATGCTCAAGATGGATCCTTACATCAATGTCGATCCCGGCACCATGAGTCCATTTCAGCACGGCGAAGTATTCGTGACAGAAGATGGCGCGGAAACCGACCTGGATCTTGGGCACTATGAGCGCTTCGTCTCGGCCAAGATGCGCAAGGCGAATAATTTCACCACCGGGCAGATATACGATAGCGTGATCCGCAAGGAGCGCCGCGGCGAGTACCTGGGTAAGACGGTGCAGGTGATTCCGCATATCACCAATGAGATCCAGGCATTCATCGAGCGTGGCGCGGCGGCTTCGTATGACGGCAAGGCGGACGTGGCCATCGTTGAAATTGGCGGCACGGTGGGCGACATCGAGTCCCTGCCGTTCCTTGAGGCGGTGCGCCAGATGGCCTTGCGCCGTGGGCGGCATAGTGCCGCATTCGTTCATCTGACTCTGGTCCCCTATATTGCCAGTGCGGGTGAGTTGAAAACAAAACCAACCCAGCATAGCGTGCAGAAGCTGCGCGAGATCGGTATTTTTCCAACCGCACTGTTGTGCCGTGCCGACCGCCCGATTCCCGATGACG
>JAQTOM010000112.1 GCA_028713345.1 Gallionellaceae bacterium
CCGCTGCCCAGCAATTGCACCCTGGGCGCCTTGGCAGATTTGGCTCTTCCTTCACCGAACAGATACATCCCCTTGATAATGCCTTCTTCCGCGCCCTTCGGCATCGCCGGATGAGCATAGTTTTCGTTCATCACGGTGAGGTAATAGAACACATCTTCCTGTTCCTTGTACATGCGGCGCATGCCGTCCTGGATGATCACCGCCAGCTCATAGGCAAAGGCCGGGTCGTAGGACATGCAATTGGGAATGTTTGCGGCCATCATGTGGCTATGCCCATCCTGGTGCTGCAAGCCTTCGCCGTTCAGCGTAGTGCGTCCGGCGGTGCCGCCGATGAGAAAGCCGCGCGCGCGCGAGTCGCCCGCTGCCCAAGCCAGATCGCCCACGCGCTGGAAGCCGAACATGGAGTAGTAGATGAAGAACGGCACCATCGCCACGCCGTGGTTGGCATAGGAGGTGGCGGCAGCGATCCAGTCGGCCATGCCGCCCGCCTCGTTGATGCCCTCCTGCAAAATCTGCCCGTGCATATCCTCCTTGTAGAACATCAACTGCTCGGCATCCTGCGGCGTGTAGAGCTGCCCCACCTGCGAGAAAATGCCGAGCTGGCGGAACATGCCTTCCATGCCGAAGGTGCGTGATTCATCCGGCACAATCGGCACGATCTGTTGGCCGATGTTCTTGTCCTTCACCAGAATACCGAGCAGGCGCACGAACGCCATGGTGGTGGAAATTTCGCGGCCTTCCGTGCCTTTCAGCAGCGCACCGAACGCGTCCAGCCCCGGCACCTGCAAGCACAGTGCGAGCGGTTCGCGCGCAGGTGTTGTGCCCATCGCGGCCATGCGCTCGCGCAGGTATTTCATTTCCATGCTGTCTTCCGCCGGGCGGCTGAACGGTAGTTTAGTCAGTTGCTCGTCGCTGACCGGAATGTTGAAGCGGTCGCGAAATTTGCGCAGCGAGTCCTCGTCCATCTTTTTCTGCTGATGGGTCGGGTTCTGCGCCTCGCCGGATGTGCCCATGCCGTAGCCCTTCACGGTCTTGGCCAGGATCACGGTCGGCTGCCCCTTGTGCTTGACTGCCGCCGCGTAGGCGGCGAACACCTTGTTCGGATCGTGGCCGCCGCGGTTGAGGCGCCATAATTCGTCGTCCGACATGTCGGCGACCATCTCCAGCAGCTCGGGATACTTGCCGAAGAAGTGCTGGCGCACATACGCGCCATCCCTCGCCTTGTAGGTCTGGTAGTCGCCGTCCACCGCTTCCTCCATGCGCTTGAGCAGCAGGCCGCTCTTGTCCTTGGCGAACAGCCGATCCCACTTGCCGCCCCAGATGACCTTGATGACATTCCAGCCCGCGCCACGGAACACGCCTTCCAGTTCCTGGATGATCTTGCCGTTGCCGCGCACCGGACCGTCGAGGCGTTGCAGGTTGCAGTTCACCACGAAAATCAGGTTGTCGAGTTTCTCGCGCCCGGCCATGGAAATCGCGCCGAGCGCTTCCGGCTCATCGGTTTCGCCGTCGCCGAGGAAGGCCCATACCTTGCGGGCACGACACGGTGGGGCGGAGCCCTCTGGTGCGGGAGTGCCCGCATCGCACCTCCTCCCGCAATCGGCTGGCTTCGCCAGTAACGTGTCGGAGGTGCGCCCTTCCGTGTCGGCGAGATTGCGGTGCTGCAGATAGCGCATGAAGCGCGCCTGGTAAATCGCCAGCAGCGGCCCCAGCCCCATGGACACCGTGGGAAACTGCCAGAAGTCCGGCATCAGCCACGGGTGCGGATAAGACGACAGGCCGCCGCCGCCCACTTCCTGGCGGAAGCGGTGCATCTGCTCCTCGCTGACGCGGCCCTCGAGAAAGGCGCGCGCATACATGCCGGGCGAGGAATGCCCCTGGAAATACACCAGGTCGCCGCCGTGATTTTCGGTCACACCATGAAAAAAATGATTGAAGCCCACGTCGTACAGCTTGGCCGCCGAGGCGAAGGTGGCGATATGTCCGCCCAGTTCGGACGATTCCTTGTTGGCGTTCAGGATCAGCGCCATCGCATTCCAGCGCATCAGCGCACAGATGCGGTGCTCCAGCTCATGGTTGCCGCTCGAGCGCTGCTCCTGGTCGAGCGGGATCGTGTTCAGATAGGGCGTGGTCGCGCTGATCGGCAGGTCGGCGCCGGCCAGGCGCGCCTTGCGGATCAACTGGCTGATCAGGTAGCGGGCGCGTTCCGGCCCTTCGTTCTCCAGCACCGAGTCGAGCGCATCCAGCCACTCTTGCGTTTCTTGCGGATCGGTTTCCTGCGGATCAGTATCGGGTAAGTTCGCCATCTCACTACTCCCTGAATTATCCGTTATTGGCGCAATTTATCGTTTCGTTTTCCGTTACCAGCCATTCCACCTTGCGGTCATTATCCTCCTGCGGAATGCCCTCTACAATCTGCATCGCGTAGGCTCCCGCAACCAGCGCCGGATGGTGTTTCAAGCGGGCCAGCAGCTTGTCGTAAAACCCGCCGCCATATCCCAGCCGCGCACCGTCGCGCCCGAATGCCACGCCTGGCATCAGGATAAAATCCACTTCCTCCAATGTATTCACCCTGGCGCAACATTCCACCAGCGGTTCGCTTATGTTCCACATGCCGGGCGCCAGGTCACGCAGCAAGTCTGTCACCTGGTATATGTCCAGTTCGTTGGTGGAACGGTTCACTCTGGGCAGCAGCACACGCTTGCCGTCGCGCAACGCCTGTTGCACAAGAATATCCGCGGCAAATTCCGCGCCGAAATTCATATAAGCCAGCACCGTGTTGGCGTTGCGGTATGCATCCATGCTGGCGATACGCGCCGCGATGGCCTGACTCAAGCGCCCCCGCTCCTCCCCCGCCATCTGCTGGCGGACGGCGACTATATATTGCCTGATGTTCTGCTTCATAATTTGAGCGTTCATCATTACGCCGCCTTTCTCACCATGCGTTCAATTGCTCCGCAATCTTCCAGGAGTATCGTCGGTACTTCACGGTAATTGTTGTGATTCAAGCCAGGTCGAACAACAACACTTCCGCATCCTGTGCGGCGCTCAAAGTAACAGCTTCTTCGTCAACATATGTCAGCGCATCCCCTGCGGAAAGCGCATATCCGTTGGCTTGCAGGCTGCCGCGCGCGACGTGCAGATAAGCCCTGCGCCCGGAGGCCAGCGCATAATCCGGTGTTTGCGCGCCATCCAGCCGCGCCGCAAATATGCGCGCATCCTGATGGATGAGTAGCGAGCCCTGCGCCGCATCGGGCGAGGCCAGCAAGCACCAGCGCCCCAGTTTGTCCTGCAACGGGAAATTCTTCTGCCGGTAGCCCGGCGTCAAGCCTTGCCTTGCGGGCATGATCCAGATTTGCAGCAGATGCACCGCCTCGTCCGGCGCAGGGTTCACCTCACTGTGTTGCACGCCGCTACCCGCACTCATCATCTGGACGTCGCCGTAGCGGATGTCCTCGCCATACCCCATGCTATCGCTGTGGCGCAACGCACCGCTCAACACGTAGGTAAGGATTTCCATATCGCGATGCCCGTGCATACCGAATCCCGTACCGGGCTGCACGATGTCCTCGTTGATCACGCGCAGCGAACCGAAACGGATGTTCGCCGGATCGTGGTAATCGGCAAACGAAAAGCTGTGCCAGCTTTCCAGCCAGCCGTGCTGCGCATAGCCGCGCGATGAGGATTTGCGGAAGTTAATCATT
>JAQTOM010000040.1:0-9461 GCA_028713345.1 Gallionellaceae bacterium
GGATAGATGACAACGCCAATGCTTACCGAGATGTGCAGGCAATGGCCGGCCAGTTCAAATGGCTGTCCGAGGGCATACAGAATCTTCTCGGCGACCAGTATGGCATCCTGCTCTTCCGTAATGGTCGGCAATAGCACGATGAATTCGTCACCGCCTATGCGCGCGGCAGTGTCTGACTCGCGCATGCAATTCTGCAGGCGTTGCGCCACTTCCTTCAGCAGCAGATCGCCAACATCGTGGCCAAGCTCGTCATTGACCGGCTTGAATCTGTCGAGATCGAGAAGCATCAGGGCCGGGTGTGTCTTGTCCCGCCTGGCTTGGGCAATAGCTTGCTGGAGGCGGTCGCTGAGCAATATTCTGTTGGGCAGGTCGGTGAGCGCATCGTGATGCGCCATATACTGTATGCGCTCCTGTATGGCCTTGCGCTCGCTGATGTCGGAGAACACCGCCACGTGATGGGTAAGATTGGCATTTTCGTCACGCACTTGCTTGATGGAAAGCCACTCGACATATATCTCGCCGTTCTTGCGGCGGTTCCGGATTTCGCCACTCCAACTGCCAGTGGCGGTCAGCGTTTCCCGCAGTTCCTGGTAAAACTCCGGCGGGTGCAAACAGGAAGAAAGTATGTGCGGATTCTTGCCGATCACCTCGTCAGCGGAGTAGCCGGTGATGGCGGTAAAGGCGGGGTTGACGGCGATGATCCGGTTATCCGAATCGGTCACCATTACCGCTTCGTCCATGGTATTGAACACGGTGGCGGAAAGCCGTAGTGTTCCCTCGTGCTCGCGCCGCTCGGTGATATCCCGGATCACTCTGACGAGTCCCTCCAATTTGCCCGTTTCGCTTAGCAGCGGTGAGAAGGTGTGTTCCGTGGGAAATATCTCGCCATTTTTTCGTTTCAACTGGTGCTCGAAATGGATGGCTGAATCATGGACAAGAGCCTGCTGCACGTATTGGGTTACATTCACGTAGTGCTGCTCGTCCACCTGCAGCAGCGCCATGGACCGGCCTTTCAGTTCCGCGACGGTATAGCCGAAGATCTTTTCCACGGCGCTGTTTGCGTTGATGATCTTTCCTTCCGGCGTGGTCACGAAGACCGCATCCTGCTGCGAATTGAACACGGCGCGGAACCAGGACTCGGATTGCCGCAGCGCGGCGGTGCGCTCCTTCACCAGCTGCTCCAGATTTTCCTGCAAGCGCGCCCGCTCCAGCGCCACGGCCACCTGGTGGCCGACGCCGTACAGTATTTTCAGCTCGGCGTCGTTAAACAGCCCTTCTTCCGGCCCGACCAGATTCATCACCCCCAGCGTCCGGTCGCCGACCCACAGCGGCACGCTGGCGTGGTAGCGCAACCCTTGCGTATCGCCCCTGGCCTTTTCCAGCCGTTCGCATTTTATGATGTTAGTCGAGTGATCGAGTTCGCCGGCGGCGGCGAGACGGCGCCGGCACAGGCAATCGCCCTCCATCGCACCGGGAGCCGCGAGCGCCGGCGGCAGGTTGCGTGATGCGGCGAGACGGAAGCCGGTTTCGCCCGTGCGTAAGGAAATCCAGCCGGCCTGGATTCCGGGCAACTCCAGCGCCCGCTCCAGCGTTATTTCCGCCACCTCCCGCTCGCCGTTCGCGTGGTTGAGGCCGTCGGCGATGCGGTACAGCCCGTTGAGCACCTCGTTGGAATGCTCCAGCTCCTTATCCCGCAGCTTGAGCTCGTGGTTTATATAGACCGACTGCTCGTAGGTCGAGATCAGCAGGTCCAGCATCTGCTGGCGTTCGGCGGTAATGAAATGCTTTTGGCCGCCCAGGTTGATTTCCATTCCCACTTGTATCTTCTGCCCCTTGTGCAGCTCGGAATTCATCAATATGTATTCGATGCGCGACAACAGATAATTTTCGTCGTACGGCTTGCGGATGAAATTGTCCGCGCCGCATTCCAGGCCACGGATGATTTCCTGTGTATCCGAGAGTACGGTCAGCAGCACGACCGGAAGATGCTTGAATCTGACATCGGACTTGAGCGCCTTGCACAGGCCGTAGCCGTCCAGTTGCGGCATCAGGACATCGCTGATGACCAGGGTGGGCATGGCGTGTTCCAGCGCCGCGAGCGCCTCGCGCCCGTTGCTGGCGGTCGTCACCGCATACCCACGCTGCTCGAGCAGGTGCGCCAGTTGCTCCGCCTGGGTCGGGCTGTCCTCGACGATGAGGATTCTCACCTCACTGTCCCTGTTCTTCGTCATGGTCTCATCCTCGCGCCAAGCAGCCATTGTCGAATGGCTGCATGAGACTGCTGCCAGGGTTGTTCATTTTGCATTCCTGCCCAGCATCGCTTCTATTTCTGCGGACGGCAGCGGCTTGCTGAAGAGGTAGCCCTGCATCTCATTACACTTGAGCAGTTGCAGCAACTTCTTTTGTTCTTCGGTCTCGACGCCTTCCGCGATGATCTTCAGATCCATGGAATGTCCGAGCGAGATGATAGTCGAAACGATACTGAGGTCAGTCGGGCTGCTCGTCATGTTGGCAATGAACGACTGGTCTATTTTTAACGTGTTGATGGGCAGCCTGGTGAGATAGCTGAGCGAAGAGTAGCCGGTGCCGAAGTCATCGATTTCCAGCTTCACTCCCATATCCCTGATGGCCTGGAGTTTCTGGATGTTGGCCTCGATGTCATGCATGATCATGCTCTCGGTGATCTCCAGCCCCAGGCTGGCGGCCATGCCCTCGGCGCTGTTCAGCACTTGCCTGACCATGCCGACAAAATCCTTGTGGCGCAGTTGGATCGCCGAGACATTGACCGCAACCCGGGGAGGTTTCAGGCCGTTCGCCTGCCACCGCTGAAAGTCCGCCACCGCCTGTTCCAGCGCCCAGCGCCCGGCATCGAGGATCAGCCCGGATTCTTCCAGCAGTGGGATGAATTTCACCGGCGGCACCAGGCCGTCGTCGGGGTCGTTCCAGCGCATCAATGCCTCCAGCCCGCTGATCTTCCCGGTCTTGAGATCAACCTTCGGCTGGTAATGCAGCACGAATTGTCTTTGCTCCAGCGCCCGGCGCAGTTTGTTTTCGAGCATGAGGTTCTCGGCAACCCGGGCGTTGAGTTCGGGGGTGTAAAACAGGTACTTGTCGCCGGTGAGTCTGGCCTTCTTCAGCGCCGCATCGGCGTTGCGGAACAGCGCATCGGCGTCCGCACCATCGGACGGGAAAAGGGCGATGCCCGCCTTGGCTGATATCCGCAGTTCTTTGCCTTCCATCACAAACGGCGGGGTCAGGCAGGTGGTGATGCGGTGCTCCAGAAAGTGTGCGGCGTCCGCTTCTTTCTGTATATTGTCCAGTGCCACGGCAAAGTAGCCGGCATCGATGTGCGCCAGGTGATTCGCATTCAGCACGGCGTCCCCCAGGCGTTGCGCCACCTGCCTGAGCAGGGCGTCGCCGCCATGCCATCCCAGTGTCTCGTTGATGTCCCGGAACCGGTCCACGTTGATCAGCAGCAATGCCACCATGACGTCCTGTTTGTTCGCCGTGTGCAGGAGCTGGTTCAGGCGGTCATAAAACAGCGTGCGGTTGGGCAGCCCGGTCAGCTCGTCGTAGTAGGCAAGATAGTTGAGGCGCTCCTCTTTTTCGATGTGGTCGAGCCCGAACGAAATGTCACCATCAATCTCGGTGAGCAACCTCATTTCTTCGGTGTCGAAGAAATCTTTTTCCACGGCATAGAGCGAAAACAGCCCCACCACTTGTTCTCCCACCCGCAGCGGCAACGCGGCTATTGAATGGTAGCCGCGCCGCAACGCCTCTTCCCGACAGCACATCATGCGCGGATCGGTAGCAATATCGTTGCACACAACCGTCGTCTTTTCGCGCAATGCCTGCGCCACCAACTTGCAGTTGTCCGGCACATCATCGCGGGCAGTCAGCCTGATGTTGCCGAGATAACCTTCCTCGAAACCCGCCCTGGCCGCCGGGGTAATGTCCACGCCATTGGCATCGAGCAGGCCGATCCAGGCAAACCTGAACTGGCCCTGTTCCACCGCGATGCGGCAGGCTTCGTCAAACAGCTCCTGCCGGTTGTGGGTGCGGACTATGGTCGAATTGATGTCACTCAATACCGCATACACGCGATTGAGGCGCATGATGCGGGCCTCGTGCTCCTTGCGCAGGGTGATGTCGCGGATCACCCTGACGATGCCATCCGATGCGCCCGTTTCGCTGGTCAGCGGGGACAAGGTGTGGTCCGTGGGGAATATCCCGCCATTTTTTCGTTTCAACTGGTGCTCGAAATGGATGACTGAATTCTGGGCGAGAGCCTGCTGCACGTATTGGGTTGCCTTCACATAGTGTTGCTCGTCCACCTGTAACAGCGCCATGGACCGGCCTTTCAGTTCCGCGACGGTATAGCCGAAGATCTTTTCCACGGCGCTGTTTGCGTTGATGATCTTTCCTTCCGGCGTGGTCACGAAGACCGCATCCTGCTGCGAATTGAACACGGCGCGGAACCAGGACTCGGATTGCCGCAGCGCGGCGGTGCGCTCCTTCACCAGCTGCTCCAGATTTTCCTGCAAGCGCGCCCGCTCCAGCGCCACGGCCACCTGGTGGCCGACGCCGTACAGTATTTTCAGCTCGGCGTCGTTAAACAGCCCTTCTTCCGGCCCGACCAGATTCATCACCCCCAGCGTCCGGTCGCCGACCCACAGCGGCACGCTGGCGTGGTAGCGCAACCCTTGCGTATCGCCCCTGGCCTTTTCCAGCCGTTCGCATTTTATGATGTTAGTCGAGTGATCGAGTTCGCCGGCGGCGGCGAGACGGCGCCGGCACAGGCAATCGCCCTCCATCGCACCGGGAGCCGCGAGCGCCGGCGGCAGGTTGCGTGATGCGGCGAGACGGAAGCCGGTTTCGCCCGTGCGTAAGGAAATCCAGCCGGCCTGGATTCCGGGCAACTCCAGCGCCCGCTCCAGCGTTATTTCCGCCACCTCCCGCTCGCCGTTCGCGTGGTTGAGGCCGTCGGCGATGCGGTACAGCCCGTTGAGCACCTCGTTGGAATGCTCCAGCTCCTTATCCCGCAGCTTGAGGTCCTGGTTGAGGTGGATCGCCTGCTCGTAGATCGAGATCAGCAAGTCCAGCATCTGCTGGCGCTCGGCGGTAATGAAATGCTTGTGTTCGCCCAGCCTGATCTCCACCCCCGTCTGCATCTTCTGGGTCTTGCGCAACTCCAGGTTCATCAGCAGATATTCGATGTGCGACAGTAAATAGCGCTCGTCATACGGCTTGCGGATGAAATTGTCCGCGCCGCATTCCAGGCCGCGGATGATGTCCTGCGGATCGGAGAGCGCGGTCACCAGCATGACCGGAAGATGCTTCAATCTATCGTCGGACTTGATCGCCTTGCACAGGCCGTAGCCGTCCAGTTCCGGCATCAGGACATCGCTGATGACCAGGGTGGGCATGGCGTGTTCCAGCACCGCGAGCGCCTCGCGGCCGTTGCTGGCGGTCGTCACCGCATACCCACGCTGCTCGAGCAGGTGCGCCAGTTGCTCCGCCTGGGTCGGGCTGTCCTCGACGATGAGGATTTTTACCTTGGAACTTTTATTGTTTTTCATGTTACTTCCCCTCGTTTATCCCAGACAATCCATTTAGGTGGAAACCCCATTGTCCGAAAAACATTTGGCCGGGCACCCGTAGGAGCGCAACTTGTTGCGCGATATCTCAGATCACCCGACAAGTCGGGTTCCTACATAACCAATGACTTGGCGAGCGTTGTTTGCTCGCTTAGCCAGATGGCTAGTAGTTCCATCAAGGCACGAACGGCCTAATGGACGATCTGGTGTTTACTTATTTCCCGCCATTCGCCAGCTTGGTCAACAACGGGGCGATTTCCTGCGGCGCAAGCACAAACATCGCCGCATCGAGCCTGATCGCTTCGCCCGGCATACCGTGCACGACAGAACTTTCCTTGTTCTGGGCGAAAGTGACCGCACCTTTTTCGCGCAGGAGTTTCAGTTCACTGGCGCCATCGCGCCCCATGCCGGTAAGCAGCCCGGCGACGGCATGGCGCCCATAAACTTCGGCCACCGAACGGAACAGGCAGGAGACCGAAGGGCACATGCCGTTTTCGTGCGCATCCCGGATGAGGGCGATGCTACCGCCGTTTTTAACCTGCATCTGGAATCCGTCTGGCGCAAAGTAAATGTGGGACGGGAGTATGTGTTCGCCGTGTGCGGCGAGCCGGATGGACAGCGCCGACGATTGCGCCAGCCACTCGACGAGACCCTGGCTGAAACCAGCAGACATGTGCTGGACGACCAGCACCGGCGCCGGAAAATTCCCGGGCAGTTCATCCAGGATGGTCTTCAGTATGATGGGGCCGCCGGTCGAGGCGCCGAGGGCAACCACCCTGACCTCTGCCGGCGCGAGCTGCGCAAGTTCTGCCTCCACCGTGTGCGGCTCCGCTTCTTTTTCTTTGCTCTGCACCCGAACCCAGCGCCGCACCACCTTGATCTCTGACATCAACTTCACCGTCTGCACCAGTTCCCGGGCCGTGGCGCTATCCGTCGGCAGTGGCAGAGAGGTCAGCGCACCTGCCTCCGTAACGCGGAATGTCATCGCCACATCATGGGGATTCGTACTGCCGCTCACGATGACAATGGGGGTCGGATGCGTCTCCATGATCTGGCGCGTGGCTTCCAGCCCGTCCAGCTTGGGCATGTGAATATCCATCGTGATGACGTCTGGCCGCATGCGCTGGACGGCCTCGATGGCTTCCTCGCCATTGCTCGCCATGCCGACGACCCGGATACCGGGATCCTCATTGAGAATGTGCACGATAAGCTCGCGCGTCACGGGTGAATCATCCACCACCAGTGCTTTAATCAAGGTTATTCCTTAAACCGGACGAGCCGGAACATGAGATGGGAAATGATCTTTTCGTTGGGTCGAATACTGTAGGAGCGCAATTTATTGCGCGCCTGGATAATGCGAGATCTCATCGCGCAATAAATTGCGCTCCTACGGCTACGCTTTGCCCAATCTGTGCGCTTGCCGCCCAACCCATTGCTATTGTCCATGACGAATCCTCATATCATCTGCCGGATGATTTCCAGCAGGTTGCTCTGGTCGAAGCTGCTCTTCACGATATAGGCGTTGGCGCCGACATCAATCCCGCGCTCGCGGTGTTCGCGCTTTTCCAGGGCTGTCACCAGCACGACCGGCAATTCCGCCAGTTGCTTGTCCGCCCGCACCCTGGCGGTAAGATCGAAGCCGTCCATTCGCGGCATCTCCACGTCCGACACCAGCAGGTCGAATGGCGCGGTCTTGAGTGCGGTGTAGGCGTCAATCCCGTCCACCGCAGTGGTGACGGTGTAGCCCGCCGATTCCAGTATATTCTTCAGCAGGGCGCGCGAGGTGATCGAATCCTCCACCACCAGGATGGAGCGTTTTTGCGCCTCTGCCGGTTTCCTTGTGGTGGGCGCAAGCAGAGCCGCCGCCGGTTTCACCGCCGATTTCAGCAAATCGGCAACATTCAAAACCGGCGCCACCTGGCCGGTCCCGAGCACGCTTGCGCCGGCGATGTTGCGCACGCGCACGAGCTGTCGTCCGAGCGTCTTGACCAGCACTTCCTGCTCGCCGAGCACCTCATCCACCTGGAATGCGACACGGGTAGAACCGAAACCAAGGACCACTACCTGCGCATGGCCGACCGGTTCATCCATTGCATCTTTCCGGGGCATCCCCAGCACATGATCGAGCCGCGCCAGCGCAACCGCCTGCCCATCGAGCGGAATCGTCTCGCGGTTTTCCACGGTCAGGATGTCCTTGTCGGCCACCCGCGCCACCCGCTCCACGCTGATCACGGGAATGACGAAGAGCTGCCCGCCGGAGCGGACGAGCACGCCACGCAAGGTGGCGAGCGTCAACGGCAACACGATGCGCATGGTGGTCCCGGCGTCATGCTTTGTTTCGAGCGTGACCGCACCACCCAGATGTTCGACCTTCTCCCGCACGATGGCCAGCCCGAGACCCCGCCCGGAGAGGTCCGTGACGATGGGGCTGGTGGAAACGCCGGAGCGGAAAATAAGCGCAGCCGCCTCCCGCTCATCGAGATTGCCCAGTTCCTCGGCAGAAATAATGCCCAGCCTGATTGCCGCCGCCTTCACTTTGGCAATGTCAATGCCTGCCCCGTCATCGGCGAACAGGATCTCGATTTTCCCGCTGTCTTTTTGCGTGATCGCGATGGTGATCGTTCCGTGCGCCGGCTTGCTTTTCTGTTCGCGCAGCAGCGGTTTCTCGAGTCCGTGGCCAATGCAGTTCCTGAGCAGATGGATGAGCGGGTCTTTCATCTCTTCGAGAATCCGCCGGTCGATTTCGATCCTGTCCCCCTGAATCAGCAGCTCCACCTGCTTGTCCTGATCGTGCGCAAGCTCACGGGCAAGCCGCGGAAAAACCTCGAGCAGCGAGGAGAATGGCAGCATGTGCATCTCCTTCACTTCGTGCAACAGGTTGTCCACCATCCCGCTAAAGGCGCGATGCTCGCGCAGGGTGAATTTTTCCAGCCGCGCCAGCCGCTCCTCGAGTGTCTTCAAAAACAGGTTTTCCGCCTCCAGGTATTCGAGCACCCTCGCTGATTCCGGCTGCTCCCTGGAGGCGCCGTTTTGGCTGCTCCTGCCGGTGTATTCGGGCGAGCGTTCCAGCAGCCGCAGCACGGGCTGAATCCTGGCTCTTCCCTTATTCCATAGCGCAAGTACGGTGCGGGCCTCCTGCAACTCCCTGACGCATTGACCCATTGCCAGGCGCGGCGCCAGCAGCTCTTCCGCCTGGCGCATCACCGTGCCGAGTTTTGCCGTAGCCACCCTTACCGTGCCGGAGTCCAGCCGGGCGGCTGCGGGTGGTTCAGCCGCGCCGGTGGTGGTTGCGGCGGGTTCGTCCGCTGCGGGAGGAGGGGATGGCGAGGTTTCCTGCGGCGGCGGTGACAAGGGCAGTTTCACTGGTGCAGATGCCGCCTCTTTCAAGGCAGTGTCGAGCCGCCGGATCAGTGCGGCGACCATCGGTTTCTGTGCTGCGGCTTTGGCCTGCGCATCGGCGGCAAGCAGGCCGCCGAGGGCATCCAGCGCCTGGTGCAGGAGATCAAAGAGCGCCGCTGAGGCTGCGATGCGCTTGCCCTTGAGTTCGGCGAACACGCTTTCCAGCGATTGGCACACCGTCTCGATCTCGGCGAATTTCACGGCGCGGGCGGCGCCCTTCAGGCTGTGCGCCTCGCGAAAGATTTGCTCGACGATTTCCGCATTGCGTTCACCCGCCGGCATTTTCTCCAGCTCGATGAGTCCCGAGGACATCGCCGCGAGGTGCTCGGCCGCCTCGATGCGGAACATCGCGAGCAGCTTGCTCAGGAACTCGTCGTTCTTGTCAGCCATGATCCTGTTCCGGTTGCGGGCCGTGCCGGAGCGAGCGGATTTTTCCGAATTGAACCCGTACTATCCATTGGAGAG
>JAQTOM010000040.1:9561-15612 GCA_028713345.1 Gallionellaceae bacterium
AGGCTCTTGATCTCCTGCGCGACGACCACAAAGCCCTTGCCCTGCTCGCCGGCCTTGCTGGCCTCGATAGCGGCGTTGACCGCAAGCAGGTTGGATTGCTCCGCCAGGTCATTGACAGTGGCGATAATCTCGCCGATCGCCTGGCTCTGTTCGGACAGGCGCACGATGCTGCCGGCGATGGACTCCATCTGTTCCTGGACGCGGTGCATCCCCTGAATGGCTTCTCCCACCGCCTTGCTCCCGGTCTGGGAGAACTGCGCGGCCTTTTTCGCGTTTTCCAGAACGTGCTTCGCCTTCTGGCTCGCCATCTGCGCCGTCTGCTTGACCTCTTCCACCGTCACGGAGGTCTCGCTCACCGCGCTGGATGTCTGCGCCGCACCGGCGGCAAATTGCGTGGTGGTGGCGAGAATCTGGCTCGCACCGGAAGCCAGCATGCTGACCCCTTCGTGGATTTCCTGCGTGGACTGCCGCAGGTTTTCGACCATCGTATGGAAGGTGTGCATGAGGACGCCCACCTCATCGGTGCGGTCTTCCTGGGGGATGTTGACGGTGAGGTCGCCCGCGGCCACGCGCTGCGCAATGCCCGAGACCATTCTGAGCGGCTCGGCGATGATGTGACTCATGAACAGCGCCATCATCACCGCCAGCCCGGTCGCCACGATGCCGAGGAGGATGAACTGGCGCAACGTCTCGTGTGCCCGCTGCTCGGATTCCGTCACGGCGGTGCGCGCCTGTTCTGCCGCCTTGCTTTCCAGCTCCAGGGCGATCACGCGCATCTTGCGGTAACGCTCATCCTGGATGCCGAGCGCCAGCGCCCGAGCCTGCTCCGTCTTGCCGGCATAGATCAGCGGGATGATGCTATCCCTGGTCTGCACGAAATCTTCCCGGATCGTGTGGAACTCTTCGAGCTTGCCGGACAGGGATGGATTGTTGCGGTTGCGCTCCCGCAGCCGTTGCATGGCTGCGGTCATTTCTTTGCTGCGCGCGTTGATATCCTGCTGCCACGCCTCCTGCTCGGAGTGTTGCGTCAGCGCCATCATGGTCAGCAGCGCTGCCCGCACCCCGTTCACGTCGACCCGAATCGTCAGCAGATCCTGGGTGTTAGCGAAACTCTCCTGGTAGAGGGTTTTCTGCGACGCCTGGATCGTGCTGATGCCCCCGTATGCGATGGTGATCACCGTCCCCAGAAAAACGATCATCAATCCGAAACTGACGTAGAGCTTGCTGCGCGTCGTAAAATCTAGAAACCATTTCATGATTTTTTCTCCTTGTTGTTCTTAACCATTCTACCCCCTCCCTGGCCCTCCCCCTGCAAGGGGGAGGGTTATTCATTGCGCCTAACCTTCCACCTGTTCCCGCACGATGATTTTTTCGTCCGCGAGCAGCTTCTCCGCGTCGAGAATGACCGTGCGCTCCGGCGTCACGCCCTTCAGATACTCTTCGCGGATGCCGATGAGCGTGGGCAGGGACGGCTGGATTCCGGCCAGCGGAATCTGGCGTACGCCGGTAATCGTGTCCGCAAGGACACCAAAAAGCATGTTGTCTGACTGGAGAACAATGATCTTGTGCAGGTCGGGCAATCCTTTCTGCGGAAGATCGAAGAACTTCTTGATGTCAATGACCGATAAGATTTCCCCGCGCACGTTGACGATGCCGCACACAAAGGCAGGCGCGCCCGGCAGCGGCGTGAGATTTTCCAGGGCAACCACTTCGCGCACATGGCGGGATTCGACCGCATATCTCTCGTGCGCCAGGCGAAACTCCATGACCCTCAGGCACTCTGCATCTGTCTGTATTTTTCCGGGTTCACTAGCCAGCGCCTGCGCCCGCGCCTGCAGAATCCGCCTGGTTTGTTCCGTGTCCGGCGCCCACCCACGCTCGATAATGACGCGGATTGAGTCGAGGCGCCGATGGATTTCGTTCCAGTCAATGGCGGTTTTTTCATCCTGCCGCGGTGTTGGCTTATGCGCACTCATACCGATGCACTCCTCATGCGTGCGCGGCGGCGCGCGGCAGGCTGGCCAGCGCGGAGGTGATGATTTCGGCAAGGCGTCCCGCAGTCAGCCCATCCGATCCCGGCAGGATTTCCTCGTGCGGGTGCGTCCGCAGCAGCGCGAGGGCGTTCGAGAAAGAGCGGTTGGCCTCCCGGTGCCGGCTTTGCGACAACTGGATATTGGCCAGGGTAAAGTGGGCAAGCACGAAGCCGGAATCCAGATAGAGCGTGCGCATCAGCGATTGCGCTGCCGCATCGGCCTGCCCCAGCTCCTGCTGGATGGCGGCGAGCAGATAATGATAGGCGGGATTCAGCTTGTTGAGAGCGATCGCCCTTTCGCAGCACTCGACCGCAGCGGTGAGCCTGCCCTGATTGGCATGGCTGCGCGCGCTGGCGAAAAGCGCGGCGCCCTCATCTGGTTTGGGCGGGAGCGCCGCGCCCGGCTCAACTGCCGTTGCCCCGGACAGTTGCGGCATTTCCGCAAGGGCGGGGCCTGCCGCAACAGACGGTATCCGGAAATGAAGCGCGCCGGGTGCGGGGGCAACGGCGTCCTGCTGCGGCTCGACGCTCCTGCGGTAGAGGGTAACTCCGTGAAATTCCACCGCCGCGAGCGGGGAAAACAGCGCATTCGAGGTTTCTGTGACGCTGACAATCAGCCAGCCACCCTTCACCAGCGAGCGGGAAAATTTCATGGCAGCCTCCTTTGCTTTGTCTGCGGTGAAATACATCAGCACGTTGCGGCAAAATATCACATCCATCGCATTCGTGTTGTTCAGCAGCGATGGATAAACATCGTCAACCAGATTGAGGTAGGAGAAGGTTACTCTCTTTCTGATGTGCGGCGACAGCTCGAAGCGACCGTCTTCCCTCTCCTTGAAGTACCGCATCCTGATCCATTCCGGCACGCCGCGGAACGACCATTTATTGTAAACGCCTCCCGCCGCCTTGCGCAAAAACTGCGGGTTGATGTCCGTCGCCAGGATGGTGATGTGCCACCGATCATAATCGGGCAGCAAGCGGTCAAGCAGCATGGCGATGGAATAGGGTTCCTCGCCGCCGGAACAGCCCGCGCACCAGATGCGCAGGTGGCGCGTCCCTTCCTGTCGGGCGTGGAGCAGTTCCGGGATGATGTGTTCCTCGAAAATTTCCAGGCTCTGCTTCTCGCGGAAAAAATAGGACTCCCCTATGGTCAGGTGGCTGGCAAGCGTTTCGATATGATCCCGTGCCAGGGGAGCGGACAGCAGCCAGCGGGTGCACGATTCCGCATCCGGCTGGCCGAACTCGCGGGCGGCGGCGGCAACCCCGCGTTCCAGATCGCGCCAGCGCTCTCTTGGAAAGTGCAGGCCGAGGCGTGCGGCAACAAAATCGCTCAGGCCGGAAAGCAGGAAATCAGGAAGGGTGTGTCGCATGGCCTAAAAATTGGAAGCTGTCTTGCCGTTGGGTTGAACGCCGTAGGAGCGCAATTTATTGCGCGATTGGATGATGCGAAAATCTCTTCGCGCAATAAATTGCGCTCCTACGGCCAGGCCGCCATTGTCCGTTCCCTTTTCATGTTTTGAGATCATTTGTTTTGATAAGAGGCTAAACATTTTCCAGTGCGCGATCCAGGGCGGCATCTTCTTCCAGCGAGAGAAACTTGTCCAGGTCATGAACCAGAATCAAACCGCTTTCGAGTTTCACCACGCCTGCGACATATTCGACATTGGGCAGGATGTCTTGCGCCGCAGCGGCTTCCTGTTCCGCATATTCGAGCACGCCGGTCACCGCATCCGCCACCAGCGCGACCGGACGCCGCGCCGTGTGCGCGATGACGAGCCGATCGGTCAAGGCAAGCCCCCATTCCGGCAGGCGGAAGCATCTGCGCATGTTGATAACCGGGATGACCCGCCCTTGCACGTTGATGATGCCGAGAACATTGTCCGGCGCTTTCGGCAGAGGAGTTATATCCACCATGCGCACCACCCGCCCCACTGCGGACAGCGGCAGGCCATAGCGCTGATCGTCAAGGGTGAAAATAACGATTTGATTAGGTGTCATGTTTTTCCTGCATCTCCGGTCGGTATATCTGCGCGTTGTTGCGCCCGCTTTTCTTGGCATGATACATGGCGATGTCGGCATTCTTGAGCAGCAGATTCTCGTCGCTGCCGTGCTCGGGATAGATGGCCACGCCGATGCTGCATGAAATGCTCAATCTGTGGCCGCTGGCTTCATAGGGCTGGCACAGGGCATGACATATTTTTTCGGCAACCACCATGGCATCCTGCTCCGTTTCGATGGTCGGCAGCAGCACGATGAATTCGTCGCCGCCGATGCGCGCGGCAGTGTCCGATTCGCGCATGCAACCCTGCAGGCGTTGCGCCGCTTCCTTCAGCACCAGGTCGCCGGCGCCGTGGCCGAGATCGTCATTGATCGGCTTGAAGTTGTCCAGGTCAACAAACATCAGCGCCATGCGCGCCTTGTCGCGCTTGGCTTTGGCAATGGTCTGCCGGAGGCGATCACCGAGCAATATCCTGTTGGGCAGGCCGGTGAGCATGTCATGGCGAGCCAAATAATGCTCCTGCTCCTCGGACTGTTTGCGTTCGGTCACATCGTTGTAGATCACCACGATCTGGCCGCAACGCAGTTTATAGGCATAGCCTTCGCGCCAGCCGTTGATGCGCCCGTCCTGGTAGTGGGCAGGCGGCAAATATTCCGCCACGCCGCTTTGCCAGACACGCCGGAGCACCTCGATCAGGCCAAACCTCGTGATTCCGGGAAAAGCCTCCACCACATTTTTGCCAATCACCTCTTCGCGGCGTATGTTCTCGATGCGTTCCACCGCCTGGTTCACGGAGGTAATAATGAAGCCCCGCCCATCCGGCGATGCATGGCATACCGCCACGCCGCTGTTCAAGTTTTCGAATGTATCTTTCAGTCTCGCCTCGCTTTCGGCCACCGCTTGGACGGTTTGCAGGGCGTGCGCCCGGCCGTACACCAGCAGCCAGGTGAGCAGCGCCAGCAACAGGCTCATGCCGGTTCCGGCATCGGCGATGATCTTCGGTTTTTCCTGGTCCAGTTTCGCTTCAAGGGCGGGCAAGGAGTGGATCGCCAACGTCCATGTATGGTTGGCGATCTCGATGCGCTGTGTGGCCTGAAACAACGAGCTTGCCTTGGCGCCGGAACGGCGGATTTTGTTGTCGTCATACAGCAGCGTCCTGTCCGACAACTCCCCGCCGTCGTAGATTTCGATAGCAGTCTCGCCCGTGCGCTCGTTGAGGATGCCGGCCATCAGGTCGCTCATGTGGAACGGCGCATAGACCCAGCCGATGATGTTGGCGCGGCGCGCGGCAAGGGTGGCGTGCGGCATGCCGTGTCTGTACACGGGCAGATACATCAAGGCGCCGGCCTGCGGGCTCTGGTCGGTTTCCGGCTCCATCACCAGCCTGACCTTGCCGGAGAGGGCGGCCTTGCCGGAATCGCGCGCCCGTTCCATGGCCGCGCGGCGCAACCCCGGCGCGGAGTCGCCGGCACGGGGATGTTCCCGATCGGAGTACATGTCGTAGCCGAAGGCGCGCCGGTGGCGCTCGTTAAACGGCTCGATGTAGATGACAGAGGTGTAGGTCTCGCGCTCCCCTTCCGGGTGGATGGTGTATCCGGGGAAACCTTGCTTGCGCATCGCGGCGATGTGCTTGCCCTTCTGTTCCGGCGGCACGATCAGCGCAAACCCCACACCCTGAATGCCCGGATAGTTTTCCTCCAGCCGCAGCCTGGCGACGTAGTCACGGAATTCGTTGCGCGCCACGCTGCCGGCATGGGCGAATAACCCATCCACGCCGCGCAGCACCTGCTCGTAGGTTTTCATGCGTTGTTCGACACGGCTGCCGGCCTCGCGTACATGAGAGCCGAAATCGGCTTGCAGCTCATGCACGGTGTTCTGTTGCGCGTTCAGATAAAGCCGGTGGGTGATGAGCAGGCCAACGGCGAGCACCAGGAATGGCAGCACATGGCCAAGGCGAACCCATCTCAGCATGGTTGTGAGGCGCGACGGCGCGGGGTTGGCGGGGATGTCATCGTGTTAA
>JAQTOM010000113.1 GCA_028713345.1 Gallionellaceae bacterium
CCACATCTCCCGGCACCAGCTCCGTCATCGGGATATTGCGCGGCTGGCCGTCGCGCAGCACCGTCGCCCGCACCACGACGGCCTGCTTCAGGCGCTCTGCGGCACGACCGGCGCGATACTCCTGCACGAAGTCCAGCGTCACACTCAGCAGCACGATGGCCCAGATGATTACGAATCCGGCGACCTCGCCGGTCAGCGCGGATACGGCGCTGGCTGCCAGCAAGATCAGTACCAGCGGGTTTTTGAAGTGGCCCAGGTACTGGACAATCAGCGCCCGTTCGCCATGAACGCGCAGCGTGTTGGGGCCGAACCGTGTGCTTCGCGCACGTGCCTCACGCTGGCTTAACCCAGCCGGAAGAGTCTCCAGTTGAGATTGGAGAGCTTCGGTTGGTAAATTCCAGAACAGTATGTCGGGACGGTCCATTGTGCTCACCTTTTTCCGGTGCAGCAAGTGTACGGCAAATGCCAAACCCTGAGTCCTAATCTTCAATCATGGTGTCAACCACAAGAAAATTGCCAAGGCTGGAAAGGGCGGAGTTGGGTTAATATTACACACCGCTTTCCAGCCTGTGTCCCACACCCAATATTTTCATGTCCTTGCCTTATTCGCCTGCCGCCATCCAGCGCAAGGTAATCGTTGCCGCGTGCTTTGGCACTTTTCTGGAATGGTATGACTTCCTGACTTTCGCTTCGCTGGCTACCTATTTCAGCGTGCTGTTTTTTCCACCTGAGAATCCCGTCGCCGCGCTGCTGGCGAGCTTGGCCACTTTCGGCGTCGGCATGCTGGTGCGCCCGCTTGGCGCCGCAATCTTGGGCTCGCTTGCCGACAAACATGGCCGCCGCCCGGTTTTTATCGCCACGATCACGCTGATGGGGGTTGCGACATTCTGTGTCGGGCTGCTGCCGACCTATGCGCAAGTGGGTCTGCTGGCACCCGCGCTATTGCTGGTGTTGCGCCTGTTGCAGGGGTTTGCGGTGGGCGGCGAAATCGGCGGCGTGGCGGTGTATCTTACCGAGCATGCGCCGGCAAACAGGCGCGGCGCTTATACCAGCGTGCTGCAATTGATGGGGCCGCTGGGTATCATGGTTTCCATGCTGCAGGTGGTGGCGCTGCAAGCCGTGATGAGCGATGCCGACTTTCACTCCTGGGGGTGGCGCGTGCCGTTCCTGTTTTCTGCAGTGCTGCTGCTCATCTCGATCAGGAGCCGGATGAATTTGCACGAATCGCCCGTATTCCTGCGCATGAGCGAAAATCACACCGTGTCGAAAGCGCCGCTGCGCGAATGTCTTGCGGACCGCCGCACGCTGGGTCGCATGGCGCTGCTGTTTTTCTGTATCTCCGCGGGCGGTTCGCTGCTGTTTTTTTCGTCCCAGGTGTACGCCAACGTATTCCTGAAGAATGTGGTCAGGCTTGATCCCCAGCTTGCTTCAACCATCGTGATGCTGAGCACGCTGGCGCTGTTCCCATTGACCATCCTGTGCGGCTGGGTGTCGGACCGCATCGGGCGCAGGCCCGTGCTGCTGGCCGGGCTGCTGCTGGGATGCATGTCTCTCATGCCCGTGTACAACGGCTTGCTGCATTTCGGTAACCCGTCATTGGAACGTTTCAACCGCGAGGTGCCTGTCGTGCTGTACGGCAACACGCCATGCGCCTATAGCCCATTCGCGCCACCCCGCAACGATTGCGAGCGCATCCAGGAATTCCTTGCCAAACAGGGTGTTTCCCATACGCTCCAGCCCGCGCGGGATGGGCAGCAGACTGCGGTGAGCATCGGCGGTGATGCTCCGGCGGCGGTCCATCGCCCCGAAGAGCTTGCCCGTGCGCTCACGGCAAAAGGCTGGTCGGAAAAAGCCGATCCGCAGCAAATCAACCGGCTCATGCTGTTCCTGCTGCTGATCGTACCCGTCATTGCCGTGGCGCTCATCACCGGGCCGCAAACCGCCGTGCTGGCGGAACTGTTCCCTGCACGCACGCGCTATACGGCGGCCACGCTGCCGCACAACCTCAGCGCCGGATGGATAGGCGGCTTGTCGCCCTTCATGATCACGCTGCTCAACGTGAAAGCGGGGGATGCATTATCGGGAATGTGGTATCCAGTGGGGTTGCTGGCGGCAGCCTCCGTCATTGGCCTGGTTTCCCTGCCGGAGACGCGCAATGCCCCGCTTGACGGCTAAACTCACTGTATTTAAAGGGTATGGACTATTGGATCACGCAGACAGCGTATTTTGGTGTATTGTGCTAACTCGGTATTGAGCAAATTGTTAACAACACAACCATGACTACTCCCACGCTGCGCGAAAACATACTCAATGTATTGGCGGGATCATCCAGCCAGATGCCGGTTAACCTGACCAAGCTGCAGTCGTTGATAGCGCCGAAAGTTAAATTGGCCGAACTGGTCAGCACGCTCGACGCGATGTGCCAGAGCAGCGAATTGCAGACCTGCAACGGCATCAAGGACGGGAAGGCCTATGTATCCTACTGGATATCCGGCATGATGCCGCCTGCTTGGAGTCCGCCGCGCAGGGATGCGGTGTCCGTGCAGAAACCCGCAGCAGAACTGACACGGAAAAGAAAAAAGTCTAATCCGCGTTGAGTCCTGCTTGAGCGCAGGGTTAGCCTGCTTATTCATAGTGCGTCCACATGGACGGTTCTCTACTTAAGCGCCGGCAATATCTCCGGCCAACTTCTCAAAGGGCGGTGGATTCTGAAATGGATCATTGGCAAGCACCGCGAGCAACTCTTGCGCCTTCGGCTTGAGGCCACTTGCAGCAAGCTTCTTTGCATCGTTCATTGGTGCTCCCCTTTAATCACCCGGCTCACCGTCGAATAATGCACCTCGGCACTGCGTGCAATATCCGCCATACTGTAGCCGTGTTCCAAGCAAGCTTGGTGTATCACCGCATCACGCAAAGGGGGTATTGTTTTGGACTCGTGATAAATGGCCTGAGCCCCTGTTAGTTTTGAGGGGAATGACGTTTTCCGGTATCATTACATCCCATGATCAAATACATCTTCATTACTGGCGGCGTTGTATCTTCCTTGGGTAAAGGAATTGCCGCTGCCTCTCTCGCGGCGATCCTTGAATCGCGCGGCCTTAAGGTGACACTGCTCAAGATGGATCCTTATATAAACGTCGATCCCGGCACCATGAGCCCATTTCAGCACGGCGAAGTATTCGTGACAGAAGATGGCGCGGAAACCGACTTGGATCTTGGGCACTATGAGCGCTTCGTTTCGGCCAAGATGCGCAAGGCAAACAATTTTACTACCGGGCAGATTTACGATAGCGTGATCCGTAAGGAGCGCCGCGGCGAGTACCTGGGCAAGACGGTGCAAGTGATCCCGCATATCACCAATGAGATTCAGGCATTCATCGAGCGCGGTGCGGCGGCTTCGTATGATGGCAAGGCGGACGTGGCCATCGTTGAGATCGGCGGCACGGTGGGCGACATCGAGTCCTTGCCATTCCTTGAGGCGGTGCGCCAGATGGCCTTGCGCCGTGGGCGGCATAGTGCCGCGTTCGTACACCTTACCCTGGTTCCCTATATTGCCAGTGCGGGTGAGTTGAAAACAAAACCAACCCAGCATAGCGTGCAGAAGCTGCGCGAGATCGGTATTTTTCCAACCGCACTGTTGTGCCGTGCCGACCGCCCGATTCCCGATGACG
>JAQTOM010000041.1:0-2329 GCA_028713345.1 Gallionellaceae bacterium
GTGACGGGTTTGCTGTTCAAGTCGGTGCGCTACGGCCTGTTCTACCGTGTGGACGTGCTGCCTGCCCGTGCGACTTACGGCAACGAGGTGCTGAATGCCACGGTCAATGCGAACGGCACCAATATTCTTTTCAACAACGTGACGGTGCTGGATCGCGGATCGCGCAGCGATTGTGCGGCGGCGCCGAACTGCACCTATGCGGAGGAGATGACCAATTTTGCCAACTGGTACGCCTATTATCACACCCGCATGCAGATGATGAAAACTTCCGCGGGCAAGGCGTTTTCCACGATGGATAGTGCCTATCGCATCGGGTTTGTCACCATCAATGCATCAACTAGCTGGACAAATAAATATGTGCCGGTCGCACAGTTCACTGCGGCGCAGAAGACCAGTTTCTACAGCAAGTTCTATGCGATCAACCCGAATAGCAGTACCCCGCTACGCGAGGCGCTGGCGCGGGCAGGCCGCTATTTCGCCGGCAAGCATGGCCTTCCCGGCGATTCGATGAACGATGATCCGGTGGAGTATTCCTGCCAGCAGAATTACGTGCTGCTCACCACCGACGGTTACTGGAACGGTACTACCAGCAGCGTGGTGAATCTGGGTGGAACGCAGATGGGCAATCAGGATAATGCAGATTCCGGCCTGACCAAGCGCAGCTTCGGGGTGTATGACGGCGGCTGTGCGGCGGGTAGCTATAGCACCGGCGGTTGCGCCGACACCCTGGCCGATGTGGCCCAGTATTATTACGCCACGGACTTGCGCACCCCGGCGCTGGCTAACTGCACCAGCGGATCGGCAACCGGCGCCACGCTCTGCTCGACGCCCAGTCCCGCGACCGACCCGGACCCCTATAACAATGTGCCGACTCCGGGCACGCTCTATGATCCTGCCAACTGGCAGCACATGGTGACCTTCACCCTGGGGCTGGCAGACGGGCTGATGCTCTATCAGCCGGACTATGCAAGCTCTTCTTCCGGGGATTTTTCGAGAATCAAGACGGGTGCGACGGGATGCGACTTCTCGGGCGCCGGCACCTGCAACTGGCCGACCCCCAAGCATGACACCCAGACCGCGCTGGACGACCTGTGGCATGCGGCGGTGAACGGCCGCGGCAATTACTACAACGCGCGCGACCCGGATTCTCTGGCTAAAGGTTTGGGGGGCGCCTTGTCCGCCATGAAGGTGCAGACTGGTGCGGCGGCGGCATCGGCCACCAGCAGCCCGAACATTACCCGCACCGACCGTTCGATTTTCAGTTCCACCTACCGTACTGTGAACTGGGACGGAGAAGTGCAGGCGCAATTACTCGACCCGGCGACCGGCAATGTGCCCTCTACTGCGTTGGCCGCGTTGCCTGTCTTTAGCAGCCTCAGCCTGTCCGGCAGCACGGTGAGTGTGACTACGACGGCACACGGACTAACTACTGGAGACTTGATTCAAGTGCAGAATGCATCTGGCGGGACTTGCGATAGCGGATACAACACCGGCGGACAATCCGTGACGGTCACGGTGGTGGATGCCAATCACTTCACCTATACCGGAACATCTGGTGGGGCGACGGTCAACACGCAATGCAATTTTTACAAGGCGGGCGTCGTATGGTCGGCACAGACGCAACTGGATATCAAGGTGAATGCTGCCATAGCGACGGGCACCGACCCGGAAATCCGTGCCCGCTATATTGTTACCTATGACCAGTCGCAGGCCATGCCGCTTACGCTCACAGGCAACCCGGCTCCGAACGGAGTCAAGGAGTTCCGCTATAACAAGTTGACCCCCACGGAGGCAGCGTGGTTCGACAACAAGTGTGCCTTTGTCACTATGTCACAATGCACGCTGGTTACTCTGTCACAGGCAGAGATTGACTCCGGCAACCTGGGATCGAATCTGGTGCCTTATCTACGCGGCAATACAACGCTAGAGCAGACGACGCCCAACCCGACTTACCGCGCACGCCAGCATTTTCTGGGCGATACGGTGAACGGTAAACCCGCCTATGTACGTGCGCCGTTCTATAGCTTTACTGACCCTGTATGGCAGCCCAATCATGCGTATCGTGCAAATGATACGTTCTTGAATGCCGGCATTTCTTACCTGGTCAACATTCCTTATACCTCTGCCGGTGTATTTGGTGTCAGCGATACGACCAATGCCGAGGTGGCACAAAGCTATACGAGCTTCCTGCTTGCCAACCAAACCCGGGAGGCGGCGCTGTATATCGCTGCCAATGACGGCATGCTGCATTCATTCGACGCGGGGCAATGTACGGGTACTCCGGTGGTTTGTACTACGGGTACCGGCAACGAAACCTGGGCCTATGTGC